>JAGARS010000157.1 GCA_017622155.1 Peptococcaceae bacterium | reverse complement strand
TTGGATGATGCAGTTTGCGCAATGCTTTTGCTTCAATCTGACGAATACGTTCACGGGTAACACCAAATTCCTGCCCTACTTCTTCTAATGTTCTAGAACGCCCATCATCCAGCCCGAATCGTAATCGCAGCACTTTTTCTTCACGCGGAGTCAGTGTATCTAATACACTTTCCAGCTGCTCTTTCAGCAGAATATATGACGCTGCTTCCGCAGGTGCCGGTGCATCTTCATCTTCAATAAAGTCACCCAAATGGCTATCTTCTTCTTCCCCAATTGGAGTTTCCAAAGATACAGGCTCTTGCGCTACTTTTTGAATTTCACGTACTCGTTCTACCGGAATTTCCATAGCTGCTGCAATTTCTTCCGGAGTCGGATCTCGGCCTAATTCCTGCAAAAGCTGACGGGAAACGCGAATCAGTTTATTAATCGTTTCTACCATGTGTACAGGAATACGAATTGTTCTTGCCTGATCTGCAATGGCACGGGTAATGGCCTGACGAATCCACCAGGTAGCATAGGTACTGAATTTAAAGCCTTTGCCGTAATCAAATTTTTCAACCGCTTTAATCAGACCAAGATTGCCTTCCTGAATCAAATCTAAAAACAGCATCCCGCGACCAACATAACGTTTTGCGATACTTACTACCAGACGCAAATTTGCCTCTGCCAGTTTCTTTTTCGCCTCTTCATCGCCCTGTTCCATGCGTTTCGCCAGCTCAATTTCTTCTTCTGCTGTTAAAAGCGGCACACGTCCAATTTCTTTTAAGTACATCCGAACTGGGTCGTCAATCCCTACGCCTTCCGGTACACTTAAGTCCAGATCAATAACCTCTTCTTCCACCTCTTCCGGTCTGAGATCATCTTCCATAGCAGAAACAGATAAATCCATATCTTCTGTATCCAATAATACGATTTCAACAGTTTCATCCATGTCCAGATTGTCAAGATCATCTAAATCAGGTGTCGTATCATGCACTAATTTGATACCCATTGCAGAAATCTGTTCGTAGATATCATCAATCTGTTCCGGAGAAAGCTCTGTTGTTGCCAGGCTGTCCATAATTTCTTCATAGGACAAGGAACCTTTTTCTTTTCCTTTTGCCAAAAGCTGTTTCACTTTTTCTTTTTCATCATTTACATTTGCTCCTGTCATCTGCTATTCCCCCTTTCCTGAAGTTTCGTGTTCGAAGCTTCGTATTGTTTCTTTTCACGTAGGATTGCATCCAGTTTCATCAGCAATGCATTCTGCATCTTGTTAGCTGCCTCCACATTTTCTTCCAGATTTTCTTTTCCTGCTTCCTTGGCCCTGTTTCTCTGTTTCGAGAACTGTTCCATCTGCAACATGACATCCTGATACTCTTTATCCAGCTGTTCCTGCTTAAGCTGAACCAAACTATCATGTAAAACCTTGTCCATGTCTGTCATATATAATTCTTCCATGAGAATATCCGCCAGTTGCTGCCCTCTTTCCTGCGAAATCGCAGTGCTTTCTACTTTTCCAGTTCGGCGAATACATTCCTGAAAGTCCTGATACATAGCTGCAGCTTCTTTACTCAATAACGCGATACCGCCAAAGCGTTCAGCTTCGACCAGTAATTCCGGACGTTCAAAAATAATATGCAGTATGTTTCTTTCTATCTTGTTTTCTATATTCCCTGTCGGGTTGTCATTTTCCTGCAAACTGCCGGTATATTCTTCACCGGCATAATTCTGCTCTGCATGCACAGCAGTGCCCGCAGTATTTTGGCTGCGCCGTAATTCATCCCAAATAGCCTTTTCACTTACCTGAAGTTTCTGACTGATTTCTCGAATAGCTGATTCTCGTGCTACAGCACTCTGCAGTTTACGTATGTCCGGCAAAAGCATAGAAACAACTTTCATTTTGCCTGTAATCGTGTCTGTATTAGTTGTTTCCATATATTTTGCTATTTTATACATAATCAGTTCCTGACTTGCGGAAATCAGCCGTTCAAAAGCCTCTTTTCCGTATTTTTTCAGGTATTCATCCGGATCGGCATTGTCCGGAATCTGAATCACACGTGCGGAACAGCCCAAATCAGACAAAATATCCAAACACCGCATGGTAGCTTTGACACCGGCAGCATCACCGTCAAAAGAAATGCCGACTTGGTACGTATTACGCATCAGCAGTTTTCCCTGTTCCGGAGTGAACGCTGTGCCTAATGGTGCGACAGCATTGGTAATCCCATGCTGATGACAGCTGATTACATCCATGTAGCCTTCCACAATGATTGCCTGATCGGCATTGCGAATGCCGGCACGTGCTAAATGCAGACCGTACAAATTGCGGCTCTTATGAAATAGCGGTGTATCCGGTGAATTTAAATATTTCTGTGGACTGGAATCTTTATCTATAATACGCCCGCCAAATGCTATCACTGTGCCTTTTTCATCGCAAATAGGAAACATCAGCCGCTGACGAAATCGATCTACGTATGTTCCTTTTTTGGTCTGACTGATTAAACCCAAATCCAGCATTTCCTGTTCGGTAATCCCGCGTTTTTTCATTTCGCGGTATAGATTATCCCAGCCTGCAGGTGTGGCACCCAGCCTAAACTTTACAATTGTATCTTCGCTGATTTGTCTTTGCTTCAGGTATTCTCGATAAGGCTGCCCCATGTTGCTTTTCATGAGTACCGAGTGATAATATCTTGCCGCCAATTCGTTAATCTGCTGATAACGCTTACGCTGTTCCAGCACTTTTCGCTGTTCAGGAGTCATTTCTTTTTCCGGCAGTCTGACGCCTGCACGTTTTGCCAGTTTTTCTGCTGCCTCAACAAAAGAAATCCCTTCTATCTCCATCACAAAACGAAATACATTACCACCTTTCCCGCATCCAAAACAGTGGAAAATCTGCTTTGAAGGAGAAACAGAAAACGAAGGTGTCTTTTCATTATGAAATGGGCAAAGCCCCTGATAATTACTACCCCTTCGTTTCAGTGGCACATATTCATTGATAACTGATACTATATCACATCGAGCGACAATCTCATCCAGAATTTCCTGTGGTATATATCCTGTAGACATATCATCACCCATTTTTCCGTTTATTCTGCTTAATATTCTCTTTTAATTTTCATTTTCCTCTTTTTTATCGAAAAAAACTTTATTATTTTTGATTTTTCTTTAAATTTCGTTAGTTTTCGACACAATTCGACATATTATATCTAACACTACGAAATAAATGACCGCGGCATCGTAATCTCCTTGAATGCAGCAATACAATACGCATCACTCATACCGGAAATATAATCACATACCCCTTGCGAAATCCCCTCTTCCAGTACAATTTGCTGGTAGAGTGCAGGCATCTGTTCCGGATATTTGCTGTAATGCTCAAACAGATAGCGCACCACCAACGCAGCGCGTTCTCGTTCCATAGAGCAAATTCCGCTCTGGTACACATGTTCAAACATATACGCGCGCAGTCCCTGCATAGCATTATCCACTTCCGGTGTAAAACAAAGCGTAATCTCATCTCTTGACACAGCGTTTTTCATCAGTTTCTGCGCATGCTGCACCAAATCTTTTACAAGTGTCGTAATACGATCCCCGTGACTATGCCCCAAAACCGCAGTATATTCTTCAGGCAGGTCTTCCTCTTTCAGCACACCGGCACGAATACTGTCATCAATATCGTGCTGAACATATGCAATTTTATCACTAAACCGAATAATCTGACCTTCCAGTGTAGCTGCATGGTCTGTCGCTTTTCCATACCCGCTATGGTACAGTACACCATCTAATACTTCTTTAGAAAGGTTTAATCCCGGCATATTTTTATGCTTTTCAATGCGGCTCAACACACGTACACTGTTCACATTATGTTTGAAGCCCCCCGGCATCAGCTCATTCAATACTTCTTCACCGGTATGTGCAAATGGCGTATGCCCTACATCGTGGGCCAATGCAATTGCTTCCATCAAATCTTCATTTAAGCGCAATGCTTTTCCGATCGTTTTGGCAATCTGATTCACTTCCAGCGTATGGGTCAACCTTGTACGATAATGATCACCGGAAGGGGTAATATAAACCTGCGTCTTTTGATTTAACCGGCGAAATGCTTTCGAATGAATAATTCGGTCGCGGTCACGCATAAAACAAGTACGCAAGATATCAGGCTCTTCAACTCGTTCACGCCCTGCACTATCACTTGCCGCCATAGCCAGTGGAGAAAGCTGCTGTTTTTCCAATAATTCAATTTCTTCGCGAATTGTCATATTTTCACCTCATTGAAGCGCATAATCTCTATATTATATTATGTATGTATATTCGCACAAAAACAGGTTTCTCCTGCTTTTTGTCTAAAAAATCTATATATTTCCTGTTAATTCTAAAAAATAAAACCAGCTGCCATGATGATAGACAGCTGGTAAAACACCCATTATTGTTTATACGATTACTGCTGTTTGCCAAGCGCAACAAATGCTTTGGCGATATTGGTCTTCGTGACACGACCTACTACTTTTAGCTTGCCACTTTCCATCCGGCGCACTACCGGCATCCCATCAATCTGATGAGCAATCATGCGTTCTGCTACATCCCACAGACTTTCATCTTCATAAGCAACAACAATGTTCGGCATGCGAGTCATAATAACACCAATCGGCAGCTGATTGATATCCGCTTTTCCGATAGCAATTTTCAGCATGTCTTTTCGAGAACTGATTCCTTCCAGTTCTTGATTGTCATTTACCACAAACAACGTACCCACATCATTTACAAACATACTGACAATTGCATCATACACAGAGGTATTCTCTGTCACAGTCACCGGAGCAGACTGATGCGCACCAACGGTCATATCAGCCATATGCTCCATCAAGCCGAATGGATTCTGTTCCCCTTTATAATAATAACCTACACGCGGACGGGCATCTAACAGACCAATCTGTGTCAAAAACGCCAAATCAGGGCGCAAAGATGCGCGTGTTAAATTTAATTGTTCTGCCACCTTTTCCCCAGTAATAGGTCCATGTGCTTTTACAATTTCTACAATTCTTTCTTGTCTGTCATTGAGCTGCATGATGTCCTCCTCCTTCATTATCTTCACTTTACCGCATCAGTGCTGTATTTCTGCATCCCGCGTTCTCCGAACACCTTCTTAATTGTACAATTTGCGAAACTGTCCATGTCAATCTCGACGCGCAGAAATCAGACACTGCTGCTCTTTATTATCATATAAAATAATTCGTACTAGGATCTGAAATTGCTGAACTGCAGCTCAACACCGTAGTCTTTCCCTTTCAG
>JAGARS010000156.1 GCA_017622155.1 Peptococcaceae bacterium | reverse complement strand
GGGATATGCACCATATAACGCACATGGTATACCCCCGGATTTAAAATCTGAATCTGATTGCCATCGGACAAAAAGTCACCGGATGATTCGGCAGCGGTCAACGGAAAATCGATGCTGTCGTTGGCGGCGGCTGTCAATGTTTCCAGCTGATAATAAAATGCGTACGCTTTCCCGCTGTGGTGCGGGCAGTTCTGTTGAGTGCTGTTCTGGCTTGGCTGCTGTGTGCAGCAGTTTTTATTGCAATGTCTTTCCTGCATTGGAATTACCTCCTGAAAGTAAAGTGAACTGAAATCAATATACTATATGCAGAAAATAGGAAACATGTGAATCCAAATAAAAAGCGCAGGATGATTTTGTTTCATCCTGCGTTCAACATTATATGATGCTGTTGTTATACCATACGAGAGGTATCGATATATTCTTCATCGTCTTCTGCAGGAGCCTGTGCGTTTGCAGCAGCATCAGCAGAACCGCTGGTAGAATCTTCTGTTACACATTCATCCATTCTGGTGTAGCCCCAGGTACCAGCTACGGAAACAGTTGTTTCTTCGGTGTACATACCTTCACCTGCGCCAGGCATACGGAATGTATGAATGTCAACTTTTTCTACAGGAATTTCTTCCGGTTTTTCCAGCTGTGGTACATAATCATATGGATAACGATATGCACGGTAGGTAAAGTCAATACCTTTGCCGAATGGGGAGATGTATTCCCATACTACTTCTTTATCAGCAGTTACTTCCATGAAGCGTTCGCCGCAGCCTTCGCAAATCATGGTGTTGCCGTTTGGCAGTCTCTGTGCGGAGCTAGTCAGCTGGCTGTAGAAGATTGTGTCGGACAGTAAGCCCATAGGCAGAGCGGTATCCATATCTTTCCCTTTGAATTCCCATACTACATTTAATGTAACAGGGTCGATTTCCAGAACGCGAGAATGATCGCGAATATCAACTTTAGTACCATCTTTGCTCATTCTGCAAGGAGCGCCGTAACCTGCCCAGCCGCCGTTGTCGAAGATTAAGATGTTGCCTTCGCCAGGCAGACCTTTTGGAATCATGTGGCAGTGATGCTGACCGATAATCTGGCCAATTCTTCTTAATTCTTTTGTTTTGGTGAAGTCAGGACCAATCTGCCATACGATTTTACCGGTTTCTTTGCTGATGATAGCCATAATGTTTGCTTCACGCGCATCCCAGATAATGTTGTCCGGATGGAATCTTTCATCACCTGCATCGTACCATTTGTTAGGACCCAGTACGCTCATGGAGTTGATGTGCATCCAGTCGCTCTGGCCTTCTTTGCCGATTGGATGATAGTTTGGATTGCGGAATAATGCACTCTTCTGGAATTCGTCGAAATCTAATTCTATGAAGTGTTCGTTTACATTCCATTTCCAAACGATATTGCCTTCCCAGTCTACTTCTACAATGCAGTCATCCAGCAGTTTTTTGTCGGAGATGCGTTTGTTGTATACATCTTCGTGGCACAGAATCAGTGTGTTCCCGCCATCTACTTTTGGTTCCATGCCAGGTACATAATACCCTACAGGGTTACCTTCACGCTGGTAGTCATGGTGCTGACGAGCCAGCCAGTATTTTTCAGTTTCGCTGTCTTCAATATATTCTTTTTTGTTGAAGCTCCATACTACATTACCGTCCCAGTCAATCTGTGTTACGTCTGTCTGGTCCTGATAACCGTATTCAGCTTTACGTACACCCAGAGAACCCATGATGTAGCCGCCAGGCAGCATTTTGTTTGGGAAGCCCTGAAAATCTTTCCAATGGCGTACTACATTACCGTTCATATCAATCAGGGTAGCACCATTGTTAAATTCGTGGAACAGGGTGTAACCGTTCCAGCATTTTTCCGGTTTGTAAATTGTAACACCGGTAGGGAAAATACTTGGAATTGCCATAATAATCTCTCCTTTGATTTTTATAATTTCACACCCGAATGTTTGCACGCGGGTGAACAATAGCAGTGCAGAAAATTTCTGTCATGCCTTACAAATATATTATAGCAATAAATTTGCCCTATGGGTATTTGGTTTTGTGAATAGCGGATATAGAAGGTGTCTATAGCTGTTTGACGATAGCAAGCCATGTATGTATAATAGAAACATATAAATTGTGTAAAGCAGGAGCGTGATCTATTTGAAAATCATGAAAACGATTTGGGAAAATAAATATTTTCGTTTATTTGCGGTTTTATTGTTAAGTATCGGGCTTTTGTGCGGCTGCGGTGCGGATGATGCAGCCATCATTGATGCAGAACGCACAACACTTGCTGAAGACGGAAGTTATACATCTCCTGATGATGTGGCAGAATATCTGCATTTTTATGGGCATTTGCCGGACAATTTTATTACTAAAAACGAAGCGCGTGATTTGGGCTGGGACAGTCAGGCGGGCAATCTGGACGAAGTGGCGCCGGGCATGAGTATCGGAGGCGATACCTTTGGCAACAGAGAAGGCTTATTGCCTAAAGCAGACGGGCGAAATTATTATGAGTGTGATGTCAATTGTGAAGGCGGTTATCGCGGTGAGGAACGAATTGTATATTCCAGCGATGGGCTGATCTTTTATACCGATGACCATTATGAAAGCTTTGAGCAGCTGTATTAGAGGTGTACAAAATGAGTGATATAGCAGTATTAAATCTGGACGGAACTGTTCTGGAAAGCAAAGAAGAGCTTCACAATACAGTTTTTTATCAGCTGGCGTTGCCCGATTATTACGGGCGCAATCTGGATGCCTTGTGGGATGTGCTAAGCACCTGGAGTGCCCCGCTTTGCATTGAAGTGACCCATACGGAACTGTTGAAAATGCATCTGGCGGATTATGCCGACGCTCTGCTGGAATTGTTGCGTGATGCAGCAGCAGAAAACAATACAATTACATTAATTATTTCCTAAGCAATCCTGAGAACTGTAAAAGGATATAAAAAAGCCGTTGTCTGAATCAGACAACGGCTTTTGAAATGCTTCTGTTTAGGAATTAAACACCCAGTAACAGTTTCATCATTGGATAACCAACGAATACATACAGCGCCCATGTAACTAAGCACATTGGCAGACCGATTTTTAAGATTTCACCGGTGGTGTAAATATCTTTTCTACCATGCATCATACCGGCGTGTGGAGAAGCAGCAGGTGTCAGCATAGCTACGAATACCATCAGAGTAACACCCATTGCAACAGGAATTGGGTTTAAGTTCATCTGCTGAGAGAATGCCAATACTACAGGCATCAGTACTACTGCCATTGCAGCGTTGTTTGCAAAGTTGGTTAAAATCAGAGCAAACAGGAACAGTACTGCTACGAATGCAGTTTCACCTAAACCACCCAGAATTGGATTCAGGATCTGCAGCAGGAATGGTGTAACACCTGTAACAGCGTTGGACAGAGAGTTTGCACCGTATACGGCAGCGGCGATCATGAAGAAGATACCCCATGGCAGCTGTTTGTAAGACATTTCTTTAAAGTCTAATAATGGTTTGCCATCTACTTTTACAATCAGGAAGATTGCTACAGTCAGAACTGTTACACCTAAAGAACCGATAGCCAGTAAGAAGTCACTGATTGGGTTGCCAGGAATAAAGCT
>JAGARS010000155.1 GCA_017622155.1 Peptococcaceae bacterium | reverse complement strand
CTCTTCAACCAGCGTAGCAAGCCCCAGTACAAATACATTTCCCATATACGCCACACCAGGCGGGCATGTACCTGTCCGTTTGCTTCTTATGCGTTTTGTTCTTCTGCGCAAGTACATCCCTCCCGCAAACAACAATTCAATATAGTGTATGCGGTAAACTTTGCCACTGTGCTTCACATGATTATTTCACGCTTGTAATAAATTTTACGAATCAACTTAAATTGCTAACAAAAAACGACATCACACTATATCATAGTGCGATGCCGTCTTATATTACGCCTGTTTACCCCAAGATGGTTCCCAGTAGGCTTCTGCTCTGCATTTAAGGCCTCTGCTAATCATATAGTCTCTCAGCTTTTCCAAATCTGCAACAGATGTTTCATCTATATACAGCAAATAATCGGATACAAAGAAACCTTTGTTATCAATAAATGGTGTATAGAAGCAGTAGATGCCTTCTTCCTGCGGATCGTAATCTACAGTAAAACGTGCTTTGTCGTAGTTATGTTCTTGAAATAACTGTTCAATTTCCTGAATTACACTTTCGATACTCATAGTTGCACTCCTTTCAGAAATCAAAATTATTTTTCTTTGATATCCAGTTTGATATGCAGTTCATGCAGCTGTGCATCTGCTACAGGAGATGGAGCCTCCATCATTACGTCCATTGCACTCTGCGTTTTCGGGAATGGAATCACATCACGGATTGTGTCACGTTTTGCCATCAGCATCAAGAGACGATCTACACCGAATGCCAAGCCGCCATGTGGTGGAGCACCATACTGGAATGCATTCAGTAAGCCGCTAAACTGTTCGGTATATTCTTCCGGAGCCATGTTCAGCAGTTTGAACATTTTTTCCTGCAGTTCGCCATCGTGAATACGAATGGAACCGCCACCTACTTCAACACCATTCAGTACCATATCATATGCACGTGCTCTAACTTTGCCAGGATCGGTTTCCATCAGAGGCACATCTTCCATCATCGGACAGGTGAATGGATGGTGCATTGCATAGTAACGTTCTGTTTCGTCATCCCATTCTAACAGTGGGAATTCAGTTACCCATAAGAAGCTCAGTTCATCTTCATCAATTAAGTCAAAACGTCTGCCCAGCTCTAAACGTAAATGCCCCAGTGCATCACAGGTAGTTTTGAAAGTATCTGCAACACAGAAGATAATATCGCCCGGTTCTGCACCTACGCGGTCAAAGATTGCTTTTACTTCTTCTTCGCTCAAGAATTTCAACAGAGGGGATTTTACTTCGTTTTCATCACTGATACTGAAGTATGCAAGACCTTTTGCACCGTAAATGGATACATATTTGGTCAGTGCATCAATATCACGACGGGACAGTTTGTGTACGCCGCCTTTTGCATTGATTGCTTTTACAACGCCGCCTTTTGCCACTGCCTGGTCAAATACTTTGAAACCGCAGCCTTTTGCAATATCACTCAGATCTACCATTTCTAAGCCGAAACGCAAATCTGGTTTGTCGGAGCCGTATTTATTCATAGCTTCATCCCATGTCATGCGACGGAATGGAGTTTCGATATCACGATCCAGACCCACTTTGAAAATATGTTTGATCAAACCTTCGTTCAGAGTCATGATATCTTCTTCGTCTACGAAGGATAATTCCATATCCAGCTGTGTAAATTCCGGCTGACGGTCAGCACGCAAGTCTTCATCACGGAAGCAGCGAGCAATCTGGAAATATTTTTCCATACCTGCTACCATCAACAGCTGTTTGAACTGCTGCGGAGACTGTGGCAATGCAAAGAATTCGCCTTCATGCACACGGCTAGGCACCAGATAGTCACGAGCACCTTCCGGTGTGCTTTTCTGCAGAATCGGAGTTTCGATTTCCAGGAAACCCTGTTCATCCAGATAGTCACGCATTGCTTTTACTACTCTGTGGCGCAGCATGATATTATTTTTCATTTCTGGACGACGCAGGTCCAGATAGCGATATTTCAGACGAATATTTTCATCTACATCTACATCATCAGTCAGATAGAATGGAGGTGTTTTTGCTTTGTTCAGAATTACCAGTTCAGTAGCAACCACATCGATTTCACCGGTTTCCAGTTTATCGTTTGTCATACCTTCCGGACGGAGACGCACGGTACCTTTTACAGCCAGTACGTATTCGCTTCTTACAGAGTCTGCAGCCTGAAATACTTCTTCACTGCAGGTTTCCGGGCTTGCTGTTACCTGTGCAATACCGGAACGGTCACGCAAGTCAATAAAGATTACGCCGCCGTGGTCTCTGCGTTTCTGAGCCCAGCCCATTAAGATGACTTCCTGACCTACATGTTCTTTGCGCAGGTCGTTACAGTTGTGTGTACGTTTTAACATTTAGTTCAATCTCCCTTCCAGATCTTCAACCAACTTAGATAATGCGATTTCATGCTGTTCGCCGGTAGCCATTTCACGCACTACAGCGACGCCTTTTTCTAATTCACTATCGCCAATAATCACGCAATATTTTACCTGGAAACGGTCTGCCGCTTTCATCTGCGCTTTCAGACTTTTTCCAAGATAATCTTTTTCCGTATAAATACCCTTGCTGCGCAGCGCCTGTGTAATAATGAACGCTTCTTTCTGAGCAGCATCACCTAAAGGAGCAATATATACATCCGGATGCTTGCTTACCGGCAGCTCAATACCCTGCTCTTTCAGTGTGAGCAATAAACGTTCCATACCCATAGCATAACCAATCCCCGGCAAATCATCACCGCCGAACTGTTCTACCATGCCATTATAACGCCCGCCGCCGCACAATGCATTCTGTGCAGACCCAACACTGTTGATAACTACTTCAAATGCTGTACGAACATAATAATCCAGCCCGCGTACCAGATTGGTGTCGATTTCATAACGAATACCCACTGCATCCAGATATTCCAGCAACTGATTGAAATGTGTACTGCAGCTGTCGCACGCTGCCTCGATAGTAGTTGGTGCACCTTTCGCTACTTCTTTACAGCCGTCTTCTTTGCAATCCAGGATACGCAGCGGATTGCGTTCTAAACGATCACGACAGGTATCACAAAGTTTATCTTCATACTGACGGAAATAGTTTTTCAATTCTTCCATATGTTTTGGACGACATTCCGCACAGCCTACAGTATTAATTTTAACACTCAGCCCTGTTAAACCCAAACGCTTGAAAATCTCTACAGCCAATGTAATAACCTCAGCATCGATGCTGGCATGGTCTGCACCAAACACTTCGATACCGAACTGATTAAACTGACGGTACCGACCTGCCTGTGGCTTGTCATAACGGAACATCGGCCCCATATAGTATAGTTTGGTTGGCTGCGGATCAGCATATAACCGATTTTCGAGGAATGCACGTACAGTACCTGCCGTACCTTCCGGACGCAGTGTTACATGTGTCAGCCCTTTATCCTCAAAAGAGTACATTTCTTTTTCTACGATATCGCTGGTCTCCCCAACGCTGCGCAGATATACTTCTGTATGTTCAAAAATAGGAAGACGAATCTCTCTGTAACCGTATTCGGCACACACCTGACGGCAAAGCTGTTCAATATACTGCCATTTTTCGCTTTCGCCAGGGAGAAAATCGTTGGTCCCTTTTGGTCGTGTGGTTAACATGATCTCAATCCTTTCCCTTCACAATCCTTATCCAATTTATTCTAGTAAAATCAACGCAGTTTGTCAACAAAAAAACGAGCTTTTATCATAAATATACAATATAATATATCCCTCAAATACGCATAAACTGCTTCATACGCATACACTGTCAAACAGCTGCGCTGCAATTGTTTTGTACTCACTGATGTGTTCCACTTTTCGTATTTTTTTGGCATAATTATCTCCTTGCGGAAATAGTTCCAGCATATGACTCCACAATTCTTTCATCTTGAATAGCACAGGTTTATCTCCGGAAAAAGCTTCTGTATAACCATTCAAAACATCTTCATGAAAAAGACGAATTTTCCCATAGTCTACATCTCCGTTTTGCTGAATTTGATCTAATAAACAAGGATTGCGCAGGATTCCGCGCCCCAGCATAACACAATCTATTCCCGGAAATGTTTCACAAAATTTCTGATATGCTTCTACAGTAAACAAATCTCCATTATAACAAAGCACATGCTTCGAAGTATCCACAGCCTGGCGAAACGCATTCCAATCCGGTGTATTATTGTATAAATCTTTCTGCAATCGAGGATGGATAATCAGTTCGCTTAACGGAAAATCATTATATAAATCCAGAATATCAGCAAATTCTTCTACATCGCGCATACCAATACGCGTTTTGATAGAAAGCTGCATACCCAAACGCGCTAATCCTTCTGTCACATCCTCCAGAAAATGTTCCAGACGGTCAGGCTCTGATAAAAATCCGGCCCCCTTTTTTTTGGAAACCACAGTGGAGGACGGACAGCCCAAATTGAGATTTACTTCTGTATACCCCATTTCTGCAAGCACTGAAGAAGTGTGAAGAAAGTATTCCGCCTGATTGGTAAGAATCTGCGGAATTACAGTCATACCCAGGTTATGTTCCGGCAGAACATCATTTTTCTCCTTGCTGCTCATCGCATGATTTTTCTTCGGTGCAATAAACGGTGTAAAATATCGGTCTATATTATGAAAATGTTTCTGATAAGCATTGCGATAAATATATCCACTGACACCTTCCATCGGTGCAAAATAATATTTCATAAAAATCTCACTTCCAAACATAAATTCAGTATAAAGTAAATAATTTTTTCACCAAAAATTTTATTAGCAAAATGGCTATCTACAGCTGTTCTGTATCTGTTCGATAACCTTTATGTGCCGATTTACGGCATTATCCTGCCTTGCATAAATCATCCGTCAACAGTTAGGATATAACTATTCCAACAAACATTTTTAAGTAGTTTAAATTTTCAAAAAGGAAGGAATTATTATGCAAAACAACGCTACAGTCAAAACAAATACACCTGAAATAAACACCGCCTCTAGCAAATGGGAATACCATGTGATATCCGAACATTGCAGTCTGCCGGATACCGGCAGATATCTCACATTTAGTATTCAGGCTTTTGAAGTGACAAACAGCCATATTCGTCCGGCTGCTTCTGTGCACGATATTACTACTATACAGACTGAGGCAGAATACCTTGCCCAACTGTGCAATCGTTATCAATTATCACCAATTCATCTTGATGAATTCATTGCAGATTATCTGGTGAAAATTTCTTAAACGCTGTTGGTAAAGCAATTTCATTTTCCAGTGTAACATCATCTGCCCATGTAAACAGTTCATTTTCCATTTCGCAGGTAAGATAATAACATACCATGTGCCATTCTACATGGGTAAAAATATGTTTGTCATGTAACTCCTGTTCTACGGCTACAGGCCTTACATGCCACTTTTCCGCTTGATTAATAGCCGCCTGTATATCTAAATGTCCATCTACATTGGGATATTGCCACAAACTCGCTAAAAGCCCGGAGGCCGGCCGTTTTTGAACAGCAATTTTACCATTGCACCGCAGCACAAATACTGTTTTTTGCTCAATTTTACGTTTTTTCTTTGGTTCTTTCTGTGGAAGCAAATCCCAGCTATCATTGGCATACGCCATACAAATCTGCTGAACCGGACAAATTTCACATTTCGGTGCACCATTTGGTACACATACTGTGGCACCAAGTTCCATCATACTCTGATTAAAAGTATAAGCCAGTTCCCCATGTGGATATACTTGACGAAGCATATTAGCAACATCTTTTTTGGTAACCGGGTTCAAAACATCGCTATAATTTTCTGTAATGCGACTTATAATACGCAATACATTGCCATCTACTGCAGGCTCCGGAATATCAAAACAAATAGAACCAATCGCACCTGCTGTATATGTGCCGATACCCGGCAATTTCAATATTGCTTCGTATTCCGAAGGAAATACTCCATTATGCTCCTGCATAATCACTTTGGCAGCTTTTTGCAGATTGCGCACACGTGAATAATATCCGAGTCCTTCCCATAACTTCAGCAGCAAATCTTCCGGTGCCTCTGCCAATGCTTTGATATCTGGCAGCGTATCCAGAAATCGCTGATAATAGCCTTTTACTGCTTCTACTCTGGTCTGCTGCAGCATAATTTCCGACAGCCAGATATGATATGGTTCTTTATCTGCACGCCATGGAAGTATACGTGCATTTTTTGCAAACCATGGAAGCAAAAGTGCCGGCAGCTGCTCATAGCATTCTTTTTTTGCAATTACAATTTCTAACATTCGTTTAATAATTTTATCGTATACAGGAATCATATGCGGTTCCCTGCATTGCTCTTTCCATGTATCCAAAGATACCCAACATACCTGGCTGTTTTCATCCGGATTCACAGTAAGAAGCTGCTGATCAGACGCAATAAGACCATAGGCAACATTATAATGCTGATGCGCTGCAACTTCTTTCCCCCGCTTTATATGCGGCTTTACATGAAGAATATCAATAGAAAGAATTGCACTGGTTAATGGCTCCACTTTAGAAATGCCCGTCTCTTCTTTTGCCTCTTCCATTGCTTTCAGCAAAAGATTCTGTGCACCATCAGCATGTCCGCCTGTCCATGCAAGCGAATCATAAATATTGTGATACACCATCAGCATATGCGTACAGGCCGGATTTAAAATAATTGACGATGCTGTAAAATGGCCTTCGTCAGGACGGTCAAATATCACATCACCCATATCATTCCAATGGGTCAGAATCTGTTCTTTCGCCTGTGCCTCTTCAGCCGTATGTGGTATATATGTACTAATCTGCTCACGTAAACGCTTCATATTTCCCTCACATAACACATAAATTGATATGGTAGTATTATACCCTAATTCCCCTCTAATCGTAAAGGTGTTGCTGTTATGGGTTTTCTGTTATGTATACAAGTCGTACTTTTGCTTTTATTCTGGTATTATTGTTTTCGCCACAAGAAATGGAATAATGGCTGGATTGCAAAAATAACACTGTTTATTGCACCATTTGTATTGGGATATCTATTCGTCTGGATAGATTTACGTCTGTTTCCGATTGAAAATCTGCGCTTATGGCATGACGAGCTTTGCTGTTTTAGCACCCTCTCTGCACTGCTGCTGCTTCCGCAATGGTATAAACTGATGTGGCTTTTTCTAATGCATTTGCCTGTACAAGGAATTTCCGAACACGCAAGGCTGATTTGCATTGTTATATTTTCCTGCGTAATGGTTGTAGCAATTATTTTTTTCTTTGCATTGTATTTTTTGTGGATTGACAGTATGAGCGGATACACACAGGGACTTCGCAGCGCTTTGCTCAATTATCAGCCCATACTGCTTGATTTTCCGGCAGCATTCTTTTTCAGCTTTTGCTGTTACTTTTGTTTAGGTTTCGGAATCTATTATCCATATGGTTTCTGGTTTTATCTGCTGATGTTTCTGGAATGTCTGATTGCATTGTTAAATAACGGCATTGTGCTGGTATATGCATTTCAGTTTTTGTTTAGAAAGATGAAATAATATTAAAACCAAAAACAAAACCGACAAACACTTTCTGCGGCGTCGACATTGACATGAACAGATTCATAGATTGTACAAAGCGTGATGCACAAAGTGCAGCTAAGCTGTACCATCAAGAATCTGTCCATGGAACGAGGGGGAGCAGAATTGTTTGTCGGTTTAGAGATTTATTTTATTGTTGCACAATTTTGCTTAAATCCGCAATCTGACCGGATAACCGGCTGATGCGACCCAGCAATGCCAGACGGTTGGTTTTGATGTTTTCATCTTCATCCATTACCATAACACTGTCAAAGAATGCACTAATATTTTCTTCCATCATAGAAATGATCGTCAGCGCTTCGCTATAAGAGCGTTTTGCCATCAGCAGAGCTGTGGTCTTTTCTACATACTGAATATCACTCCACAACTGCTGTTCTGCTTCTACTACCAGATATTCTTCGTTGACATCCAGTGTAGTTGCTTTTTTAGCCAGATTGTTGGCACGAGTGAATGCAGTCAGCACTTTGCCAAATGCTTCGGTGTCTTTCATTTTATCGACAGCTTCTGCACGCAGTAAAGTTTCTGTCAGATTATCATAGCCGCTTGCTACAACTGCTTCAATTACATCATAACGATAGCCTTTATCATTCAACACGTTGCGGATACGCTGTTCGAAAAATTCATATACACGCTGTACCAGAGCAGCCTTGTCACCAATAATTTCTGCCGGATAGTGATCCGCTGCCTGTTCAATCAATGCAGTCAGACTCACCAGAATGCTGCGCCCCAAAATAATACTGCAAATCCCTGCTGCCTGACGACGCAGTGCATATGGGTCCTGAGAGCCGGTTGGCTCAATGCCTGCAGCAAAGCAACCAACAATAGTATCCAGTTTGTCAGCCAAACTGCAAGCCACACCTTCAAACGTCAGCGGCAGTTCGCCATCAGCATTTTTCGGCAGATAATGTTCGGAAATTGCTTTAGCTGTCAGCGGATGTTCACCCTGCGGATAAGCATATTTTTCGCCCATCAAACCCTGCAGTTCAGGGAATTCATATACCACATTGCTTACCAGGTCCGCTTTAGACAAATAAGCGGCACGCATAGCGCGTTCTTTTACACCGTCACCCAGATTCAGCCAATCAGCAATCACTGCTACACCCTGCTGCATACGCATGGTTTTTTCATAAATTGTACCCAATTTTTCCTGGAATACGATAGTTTTCAATTTTTCTACGTTGTCTTCCAGACGGATTTTCAAGTCTTCATCATAGAAGAACTTCGCATCAGACAGACGTGCTTCTAATACTTTTTCATTTCCGGCAGTTACCAGATCCAAATGCTCAGCATTCCCGTTACGCACAGTGATAAACTTCGCCATAATGTGATGACCCTTTTTCACTGGGAAATAGCGCTGATGTTCTTTCATCGGAGTGATAATCAGTTCTTCCGGCATTAACATATATGCAGGATTAAATTCGCCCATCAGTGCTGTTGGGTATTCTACCAGATATACGACTTCTTCCAGAAGATCTGCGTCGATATCTACAGTGCCTTCTACAGAT
>JAGARS010000018.1 GCA_017622155.1 Peptococcaceae bacterium | reverse complement strand
GTAGGAAAAGCCGCCCAGCATCTCCATATTGATATACCACAGACATGCAAACTGTCCGATATAACTCCACCATTTGCCTTGACGGAAGAAATAAAATACCAATACAGTTAAAATCCCGGCATGATAGAAATCTACCATTGTCACAATTCCTAAAATATATCCCAATATAACGGTTACACAGCCAACCAAGATTCGCTTCCAGAGCTTACGGGATATTTTTGCTTTTTCGTTCCAATGAATCAGCCCAATGGCAATGAGGAAGCTCCACAGTACATTTTGATGAATCGGATAAATTACACTGCTGCCCATAGCCAGGTTAAACGGTATTTCCGACAAAACTGCAAATAACAGCAATCTTTGCACATATTTTTTTAGGTTTCGTGTGTGAAAATAGCCTTCTACAATCAAAAATGCAAAGATCGGAAATGTCAATCGGCCAATGCAGGTCAGCCAGTCGTTGCCCGGCACAATCGTGCCCCATAAATGATCGCACAGCATAAATATCATACCCATAATATGCAGTGACATAGATGTTGTTTCTATTTTATATCTGTTATCCATATGGCACCTCAGTCTAAATTACGATGAAAGAGTTTATTTATCTGCATCATTTTATTCTCTATCAGTTCATCAATGCGTTGGTTGTAAAAGTACAAATCTTTTGGGTTGTTGTGCTGGGTCAGTGTCCAGTCGTTTGGGTTGACATATTTGGTAGCTGAACCTACCCCAAGACCAAAGATGGTTTGCCGTTCTTCCATCATTAAAATATTATACAGAGATTCTTTGCCGGGCAGGCAGAATCCTGTATTCTCCATATCACCAATCATTTGTTTTTGACGATACAGATAATACGGCACATACTTCTCTGTTTTCAGCCACTGCTGCAAGTATGCATTCATAGCAGACACTGTATCCCCTTGAGCATCGTTAAAATCGGCTCTATCGAGTTTGGATGTGCGTTTGATAGCAAGTGTATGCACTGTTACATTTTCAGGCTTTAAAACAGAAATCTGCGCCAGACTGTGGCGAAAATCGTCTGCTGTTTCACCGGTAAGGCCTGCGATCAAATCCATGTTGATACAGTCAAACCCAATCTCCCGTGCCATAGCATATACATCAACAATATCCTGCACACTGTGGCGTCTGCCAATTGTATCTAATGTGTGCTGGGAAAAGGTCTGCGGATTGATACTGATTCTTCCTACATGATGGTCATGAAAAGCTGCAGTTTTTCTTCGGTAATGGTATCCGGCCTTCCGGCTTCTACAGTAAATTCTGCAAAATGACTGCCAAAAGCATTGTGCACATTTTGCAGCAGTCGTTCCAGCTGCATTGCATGAATACTGGTAGGTGTGCCGCCGCCGATATACACAGTCTGTACCTGTATGCCTTTAGCGGACAGCGCCTCTCCCACTGCATGGCATTCTGCTATGAGATGCGAAAGATATTCCTCCTGCAAATGCGGTTTCGGCAGGCAAAAAGATGGAAACGAGCAATAATGACAGCGCGTCGGACAAAATGGAATACTCAAATAAATGCTTACTTTTTCTTTTGCTTCTTGCGGTGTCAGCAAAAATGGACGCTGGCGTTCGGTTACTTCCATAAGCAGCGCAGCCTTGTCTTCACGCAGGAAATATTCATCCATAATTGTTTGTTTGATCTCTGCAGCCGGCATATCGGTATCCCGATAACGATGTACAATTTTGGTTGGGCGAATACCGGTCATAATCCCCCATGGATGATTTCCGCCATATAAGTTTAGAAAGTACTGATATACAGCCTGTTTCAGTTTTTTGCGGCACTGATTTTCATCCATACCTTCTGTTTGCAGCACAATGGTATCTTTCCCGATCTGCAGTGTCCAGGAATGTTCACCGCGTAATACAGAAATCATGTCTGCATCATCTGCTGCATCACTCCACGCAAACGCGGGCAGAAAAATACGAATGACATCAAAAATACCCTGACGGTAAGGTGTACTGTCAGGGTCTAAATAGTAAGAGTGTTTGCTATGCTGTTCTGTTGTAAAATCGCTCATAACTTCAGCCTTTCAAAAATGGATTGTTTTTACGCTCAAATGCCATGGTGCTTTCCGGTCCATGTCCCGGATAAATGGTAACATCATCAGGCAGTTTATGCAGGCGATCGCGAATGGAATGCATAAGCACACTGTAATTGCCCCCGTATAAATCAGTTCTGCCTACGCCGCCGCGAAATAAGGTGTCACCGGTGAAGCAGACTTTCTCATTGGCTTCATAAAAACAGCATCCGCCTTTGGTATGCCCGGGTGTATAAATCACCTGCAATTGATATTTGCCAAAAGAAATAACATCTCCATTATGAAGCAGTTGTTCCGGTGCTTTGCATGGATTTGCTTTTACCATCATTCTGCTGCTGACTTTTTCCGGCACTGCCAATAGTTCAGCATCATCACTATGAATCCCAAGGGGTGCGCCGGTTTTTTCCCGTAAAGCATCATTGGCCTGTGTATGGTCATAATGCCCGTGGGTATTTAACAGCATAACGACCTGTAATGATTGACGCTCCAAATAATTCAAGATATATGCGGCTTCATCCCCTGCATCAATTACAACAGCTTCTTTGGTATCGGGGTCGCTTAAAATATAGCAATTGGTTTCAAGAGACCCTACCTCCAGGGTTTCAATGATCATGTCTATTCCCTCCGGTGTATCAGAAATTTTTACGGCTATCCAGCAGTACCGTTACAGGACCATCGTTGGTCAATTCCACCAGCATATGCGTTTGAAACCGTCCGGTCTGTACAGGCACGCCTTCTGATTCTAAATATGCATTAAACTGTTCATATAATGCATTCGCAGCGTCGGGACGCGCAGCTTCCGTAAAGCTTGGTCTGCGTCCCTTTCTGCAATCTCCGTATAAGGTAAACTGTGAGACAGATAATACCGCTCCGCCAATATCTTTTACCGACAGATTCAGTTTTTCGTCATCATCTTCAAAGATTCGCAGATTTGCAATTTTTTCTGCCATATATTTCGCATCTGTTTCGGTATCATCATGGGTAACACCCAGAAGCACCATGAGGCCCTGGCCGATTTCACCTGTTATTTCTCCATCTACGGTTACACTGCTATGCGTTACTTTTTGTACAACTGCTCTCATACAGTTCTCCTTTAGTCTGCGATGGTACGTTTTACTTCCAGTACATCGCGAATACTCTTGATTTTATCAATCATCAGTATTACCTGATCCAGATTCTGTACCTCAATACTGATATTCATATAAGTTTTCCCCGCTTTTACACGAGATGTAATTGCAGTAATATGCACCTTAGAGTCATTGATCAATGCCATTACTTCCGGTGTAATCTTCGGACGGTCAATGGCTTCTACAAACACCTCTACCTGATATACATTTACATCGGATGTATCCCAGTATGCAATCACATATCTGTCCGGTTCACTTTGCAGAGAGCCCTGAATGTTTGGACAATCTCTATGGTGAATGGTTACACCGCGTCCACGGGTAATATAGCCTACAATGGCATCCCCGGGCAGAGGTTTACAGCAGTGAGCAAACCGAATCGGCACGCCATCCAGACCTTCTACAATTACACCTTCGCTGCTGCTCTTCACAGGAGATTTTTTCTTGATATCTTTATTCGCTTTGCTGGACAGCATCGCTTCCAACGTTTCTTCTACTTTTGGCTGTGCTTTCGGGAATTCGTCTTTCAGTTTGTTAAATACCTGCAATACATTCAGGGAAGCATTCCCAATCCCTACACATACATCATCCCAGCTGGAATAGCCCATACGTTTAGACAAATCCACCAGCCGTTCCGGTTTTGGCAGCACAGAGATATCAAAGCCGCGTTTTTTCAGCTCGGCATCCAGTAAATCACGACCGCGCTGCAGATTTTCCTCTCTGCCCTCTTTTTTAAACCAGGATTTAATTTTGTTTCTCGCTTGAGAAGTTTTACAGATATTCACCCAGTCCAGATTTGGTTTCGCCTGTTTGGAGGTCAAAATCTCTACCAAATCGCCATTTTTCAGCTGATAATCCAGCGGCACGATTTTTTTATTTACTTTTGCCCCGACACAGCTGTTGCCTACGCCACTGTGTACTTTATAAGCAAAGTCCAATGGACAAGAGCCTACCGGCAATTCATATACTTCACCGGCAGGAGAATATACGAATACCGTATCACTAAACAAGTCAATTTTCAGGCTG
>JAGARS010000154.1 GCA_017622155.1 Peptococcaceae bacterium | reverse complement strand
TTGGTGATTTACAGGAAATTCTCGACACGCAGGATTTTTATGTAATCGACAGCAAAATTGAAGAAGTGGCTCATCATCTTGGATTAAATGATATTGGCTTGGATCGTGACGTTGAGGATTTAAGCGGTGGTCAGCGTACCAAAATTCTGTTGGCAAAACTACTGCTGGAAAAACCGGATATTCTATTATTAGACGAACCGACAAACTATCTGGATGAATCTCATATCAATTGGCTGAAACGGTACTTGCAGGAATATGAAAATGCTTTTTTGCTGATTTCACATGATATTCCTTTCCTGAACAGTGTAATTAATCTGATTTATCATATGGAAAATCAGAAGCTGGATCGTTATGTTGGGGACTATGACAATTTCCGCCGCATTTACGAAGCAAAAAAACAGCAGCAGGAAGCAGCATATCGTGCACAACAGCAGGAAATTGCTGATTTAGAGGATTTTGTGGCACGCAATAAAGCGCGTGTTGCAACCCGCAATATGGCTATGTCTCGACAAAAGAAACTGGATAAAATGGAATTAATTGAATTGGCGCAGGAAAAACCAAAACCTGTATTCCATTTTCAGATGGGGCGTACTACAAGCAAGTTAATCTTTGAAACAAAAGGTCTGGTTATCGGCTATGACAAACCATTATCCAAACCTTTGGATTTACTATTGGAACGTGGCCAGAAAATTGCTTTGGTAGGTGCCAATGGGATTGGTAAAACTACATTGCTGCGCAGCTTACTGGGTGAGATTCAGGCGCTGGGCGGTGATGTAATGCGTGGTCAGAATCTGGAGATTGGCTATTTTGAACAGGAAACCAAACCGACAGACAAAACCTGTCTGCAGGAAGTATGGGATGAATTCCCGCACTTTACACAGCAGGAAGTACGTGCAGCATTGGCGAAATGCGGCTTAACCACCAAACATATTGAAAGCAAAATTCAGGTGTTAAGCGGTGGTGAAAAAGCCAAAGTACGTTTATGCAAACTGTTAAATCGCGAAACAAATGTGCTGGCGCTGGACGAACCGACCAACCATTTAGATATAGACGCAAAAGAAGAACTGAAACGCGCTCTGCAGGAATATAAAGGCACCGTTTTGCTGATTTGTCATGAGCCGGAGTTTTATCGTGACGTAGTAACTGACGTGTGGAACTGCGAAAAGTGGACGACCAAATTATCTTAAATTAAAGAATATAAAGCATATGTTTTATGTGTTATCCAGCATAAATCATATGCTTTTTTGTTTGCAACTTATTTTAACAGCACTGTGCAATAGATGTTAACAATTATCGGTAGACAGGTGGAACACTTCTTGTATAATTTGATATAGCAGTGTTTATAACAGTTAAGGCGAGGAGTGTATGTATGTTAGGAGAAACTTTATTACATTTGCGAAAAAGACATCATTATACACAGGAGGATGTGGCGGAACAGATTGGCGTTTCCAGGCAGACTATAGCCAAATGGGAAAACAATGAAAGTATACCGGACGTGCTGTCTGCCGGAAAGCTGGCTGAACTTTATGATGTGTCGTTAGATGAAATGCTTTCGGAAGAAACTATGGGTCTGGGTTTGGAAATCGGTCCAAAGGGAAAATATGTATTTGGTCTGTTGACTGTAGGCGCAAATAGAGAATTGATATTGCCGGAAAAAGCATGCCGCTTGTTTCATATTCATCCCGGAGATGAATTGCTGCTGCTTGGAGATATTGAACGGGGACTGGCATTGCTGAATGGTGAATTTATAAAGCGTATGCTTGATCAGGCGAGAAAAGATGCTATGAAGTAGCAGACGATATGGGGGACGATACTATGCGTAAAATTGTGTTTTTCAATATTCCGGCTTATGGTCATACCAATCCAACGCTGGGGGTCGTGCGCGAATTGGTTTCTCGGGGGCATACAGTACGATATTATTCTTATGAGCGCTTTCGTGATAAAATAGAAGCTGTCGGTGCAGAATTCATCGCATGTGATGCATACGATAATCAATTGCATTTGTCAGCTGAAGATGGAGCAAAAATCGGGCAAAATCTTTCTTTTTCTATCAAGGTGCTGGTACGTACCGCGCTTGCTTTAGATGATGCGATTATGCAGGATATGCTGCAGTATAAGCCGGATTGTATCGTAGCTGATTCGATGGCACTGTGGGGAAAATGGATAGCTGCAAAACTTGGGGTTCCGTTTATCTCATCAACTACGACTTTTGCATTTAACCGTTATTCTGCACAGATTATGCCGAAAGAAAGCGGTCAACTGTGGCAGCTGTTAAAGGCGACGATAATAAACCGTACAGATTTAAAAGCGCTGCGACGAAAGGGCTATCCGGTACGCGGCATATTATCTTTGATTCAAAACGATAACGATACGAATACAATTGTGTATACATCCGAAGCTTTTCAGCCCTGCGCAGAAACTTTTTCAGACAAATACAGCTTTGTCGGAGCAGTTCTCGACCATATTTCTTTAGAACAGAAACCGCATAAGAAAAAGCTGATATATATTTCTATGGGTACTGTTAATCATGATTTCCCGGAATTTTATCAAAACTGTATAGAGGCATTTCGCAATACCGATTATCTGGTAGTAATTTCTGCGGGCGAAAATACAGATTTATCTGCAATTCGGGACATTCCGAGACATATTCGCGTATATGCTTCGGTAAATCAGACAGAAATTTTGCAGACAGCAGATGTGTTCCTTACACATTGCGGCATGAACAGTGTCAGTGAAAGTCTGTATTATAATGTTCCGCTGGTCATGTTTCCACAGACCAATGAACAAAAAGGTGTTGCACAACGGACCTTTGATATAGGAGCAGGCATTTATCTAAATAAGACAACGCCGGAACACATTTTGCAAACAGTTGAGACGATATTGAATAATACAGTCTATCAAAGAAATGCAAACGCTATTGGGCAGACTTTGCGCGAAAGCGGAGGAGCAAGAAAAGCAGCAGATACAATTTTGCAGACAATAAAATAAATATTGAGATGCAGCGCAGCAGTGTACTGTTGCGTTTTTTTACTTCTAAATAAAAGCCCTTCTACATAAGATGATAGTGATTATAAGACACGAAGGGAGCGGCTTTATGCAAGAGACAGCGCATTCTTTATTAGAATTGAAAAATCGTGAGATAATGAAACTTACCGGCGTACAGCATATTGATGTTTTTGAAGAAGAAAAAATTGTGCTGCGCACAGAACAAGGCAGATTAGAAATACAGGGGATGCAGCTAAATATTACTCATTTAGATTTGGAATCGGGTATTTTGCAGATTGAAGGCAGTATTGATGCCATGATGTATCCGCAAGAACGGCAGAAACGTAAAACCAGAAAACGACCGCAGCAAACAATGCTTCAAAAAATGCTGTCATGACAAGTCAGGTGCTTTATGGGCAGCTAATACAAAGCGGCAGCATGATAGGCGCAGGAGCAGCTGTCATTTTGTTACTGGATATTTTACATGAAATCAGCTGCCAGATAAAATGGAACCGCTATCAATATATGCTCGCAGAATTTATGGTTACGTTATTTTGCGGCATAGGGTTCTGCATCTATTTAATTGCTGTCTGTCAAGGACAGCTGCGGATATACAGTTTATGGGCACTATTGCTGGGGGCAGGTGTGTATTATCGTATTGTACATCCATATAGTATTTACGTTTGTCGTGCATTGGCAAAAATCATTATATGGGTATCTAGGCGCACAGCAGCAGTGTTTTTGTTTCCGTGGAAACTGATTTATCGCCAAATTTTTCTGAGAGCGAAAAAGCACCTAATAAAAATACGACAGCGCAGAAAAGAGGCATTAATGATGGAATTGCAGGAACATGATAGAATGGAAAAAATTATATAAAAAAATAACGAAAAACTGCAAATTAATTGTAGCATTTGAAAACTATTTATTATATAATAAGACAATGAGCATATATATTAGGTGGTGAATAGATGGCGAAAAGCAAAAAAAGCAAACTGAATGTAAAACGAATTGTCGTTTCTCTCGTTGCGGTATATGTAGTTTGTCATCTTGTGATTGGTGCCGGAAATATTTTTGAATTGAAATCACAGCAGAAAGCGTTGAAAGAAGATCTGGAGACAGCATATTCTGAACAAGCGGCATTGCAGGCTGAGCTGGAATATATCAGCAGTGATGATGCCATTGAATAGCGTGCCCGTGAGGATTTGGGGCTGGTGGGAGAAAATGAAATTCTGGTACAAATCGATTAATTTTTCATCACATGAGTAGTATACGACTATCATGTTTCTATGTCATGTATTGCAGCAGACATAAATTTATTTGGGGAGGCAGTTTGTTGGCATGGCCATCAGTAAAGGGCAAATTTTAGAGGGAACCGTAACAGGAATTACAAAGTTTGGTGCATTTATTGAGTTAAGCACAGGGGAGACCGGTCTGGTACACATTTCCGAAGTAGCAGACAGTTATGTGAATGATGTTAACGAGTTTTTGAAGGTAAAAGATGTAGTAAAAGTAAAAGTGATTAATGTTGACGATAAAGGAAAAGTAGGGTTATCCATTCGTCAGGCAAAAGAAAAGCCAAAACAGCCAACTGTGTCCTTTGAAGATCGTTTGGCGCGTTTTATGAAAGACAGCGATGAAAAACTGGCGTCTTTAAATAAAAACATGAACTCCAAACGCAAAAGCGGTAACAGATATTAAACAATGGACGGTGTGGATTGATTCTGCACCGTTTTTTATTTTTTGAGAATCGGAGGGACAGCTTATGAGAAAAGCAGTGATTGATATGGGTACCAACAGTACCCGTCTGGCAGTGGGAGAAGCACTGGACGGTGTATTTCAAATGATATATACCGAAGTAGCAGAAACACGCCTGGGTGAAGGTATGGGAGATGAAAGAATGATTCGCCCGGTACCTCTGGAACGCAATGTACAAGCTGTGCAGCAGTTTGCAACAAAAGCAAAAGAGATGGATGTGGAGCAGATTCGTATCACTGCTACCAGTGCTGTGCGCGATGCGCAAAATAAAGACGCAGTACAGCAGGCTATCAGCAACTGTGCCGGGATTCCCATGGAAATACTGCCGGGGACAGAAGAAGCCCGACTGAGTTATTTGGGTGCCAGTGGTGATTTTCAAAACCTCAATCGCCCGTTAGCCGTATTAGATATCGGCGGAGGCAGCACAGAGCTTGTATATCCGGAACAGGACGCATTGCATGGTGTTAGTGTGAATTTAGGTGCAGTGCGTTTGCTGGAGCACCCGGAACTGCTTGATACAATGGGCGCAACATTAGAAACCTTAAAAGGCGCATCATTTCCAGCTAACAGTGCATTGATTGCCGTAGGCGGTACAAACACATGCCTGATGGCTATAGAACTGGGGCTTATTCAATATGACGGCAGCAAAATACATGGACAGGTTCTTTCCAAAGCCCGTGTAGATTACTGGTGTGAAACTTTATTTGCTATGACACAGGAAGAACGGGAATCGATTCCCGGTATGAAACGTAAACGGGCAGATATTATGCCTTACGGTGTATTGATTTTGCAGAAAACTATGGAACTGCTAGGCGTATCAGAAGTAATCATCAGCGACAAAGGCCTGGTGTACGGACTGCTTCTGGAAGCTTTTCAATCATAAATACAGGAATCCATCATATAAATAGAAAAACAATATATGATGGAGGTGTTTTAGGTGCAGAAAGACTATCTGACCTATAAATGGCATGACGTAGCGCTCCTGAGCGATCAGCGGGCATATACAATCATTTGTAAAACGATGCTGCAAATTCCGCAGCAGGAAATCATAGAAATACAGGATGCAGCACTTAACGATTGGGTATGGCATCGTCAGCCTGTTTCCGACAATACAAAAACAGATACCCTCGTACCTTTTCGGGGAAGTGTCACAATACAAATCTATTATCTCAATCAGGACTATCAGCAGGAAACCTGTTTTGCAGTGTTGCCATTAGAAGGTGCCTGGGAAGAACCGCTGACCGAGCAAAACAGTATGCGGCTGTTATTTTATCACACACAGACAGCAGGTGAACATCTGCTGCTGGAAACAGTACTGCAGGTAAATCGAAATCAGCCGCTAGATCCTACACAAGTATTGATAGGCCAGTTTCAAATGGAAGAACAAATTGTGCTGGAAGATCCCTGGCCATCCTGCAGTGAATTGCTGCTCACATCTATGGTATTACAGATTCATCAATGGCAAATTGATGCCGGCCAGCTGCAACTAAACGGTGAACATCAGATCGTATGTGTTTATCAAAGCAGCCGACAGACAGGGGAGCAGGTATTTGTGCATGAATACCGCGTTCCAATGAAAGCCAATATTCTTGTACCGAAAGGTGTACAGGAATTGAGCGGCATTATGCCATATTATCAAAGCATCACAGCACAAGTACTGGATGATCATTGCATATTAGTGACAGGCAGCGGTGTATTTTGTACACTGCCAAATGAAGAAAACGTATCTTGGCAAGCAGACAGCCGGGAAGAACTGCCCCCGCAATCTGTGGAGAAAGATGACATACCATCAGTAGTTAACAGCAGAGGCTCCCGCAGAGCAAATTTGTCCAAATACATGCGTCACCTGAATAATTCAGTAGAGACTCCTACATCCATACGAAACATCGAGATAGTGAAAGAAACTGAATAGCTTGAGACACAGCAGACAGTGTTTTTACGGGTAAAAAGATAATGCAGAGTGAAAATCCTTGCGGATAAGCGCTCTGCTGAAGGTTAGAGTTGGAAAATCTATATAGACAAATTGAAAGCCGCAAGGGTAATATATTTTACTCTTGCGGCTTTCTAATCTTCATCCTCGATGTATTCCATTATATCTGAAACAT
>JAGARS010000153.1 GCA_017622155.1 Peptococcaceae bacterium | reverse complement strand
TCCTGAATCATACTACTTACCAATTCAGCAAATAATTCTTCGGCTGACTGAATGGGAATCGCAAGCAGATTTTTTTCTTGAATAACTGCTGTTGTATTGTAATTCAGCACCAGCATATAACATTGCAGACGCTCCAGCCAGATGAGTTCACAACCGGGCTGCCCGTAGGCATTTACGGCATGCCGTAGATATTCATCAAATACCGTGCGTAATTGTTCTATTTTCTGTTTTTCCTCCGGTGTGTACATAAAAGTTACGCTCCTTTTTGCCATTTCATGAGTTCTTGTTATCGCAAAATCATTATACTCTATTGTGGATATATCCACAATATAAAATCACTATATACTACCCTATAATAGACAAAAAAGCTTATGGGCGGTGGGTACATGATTGATTATTCGCCATTATGGCAGACAATGAAAGAGAAAGAGATTACACAATATTATCTGTTGCAAAATGGTGTCGACAACAAAACACTGGATTCATTAAAGAAGAACAAAAATATCACTCTGCTTACATTGGAAAAGCTGTGCACTTTGCTGGATTGCACACCGAATGATGTTGTAAGATTTACACAAGAATAGACCGAAGGACAAACAATCATTTTATCTTTCGGTCTATTTTTTCTATAAAATTACACCAATCTGCTCACCAGAATCGTCATGTCATCTGCCTCCTGCACCTGTTCCTCATTTTGTTCCGCAAGCTTCTGATTACCTCTGCTGCGGCTCGTGGCAATAGCCAGCAGATATTCGGCCATAAGCTGCGGATTTGCCGTTGGCATGCACCGGATAATGTCTTCCCATCGAAACTGATTGCTGGTAAGTTCATATAATCCATCACTCATCATAATCAGCAAATCCCCCTGCTGTATTGCATGTTCAGCTAGAGTTCCTTCTACACGAGGCAATATGCCAATAGGCAAAGACTCACTTACATATGTGCAGATTTGCTGTCCATTTCGCACAAAAGACGGTGCAGCACCATATTTGTACAGTTCTATTTTTCCACGATTCAAATTCCATACCGCCACATCCGCCGTACTGAACCTCTGCTCGTTATATTGCAGCGCCAGTACTGTATTCATCATAGTTAGACTAAGCCGTATACTCAAACCGCCGGCTAATAATGATTTCAACAACTGTACCGCTGTATTGCTTTGTTCCATAGCAAGTGTTCCGCTGCCCATACCATCACACAATATTTGCACCAAGCGCCCATCCTGCAAATCAATAACATCCCAGCTGTCTCCGGATATATGCTCTTTTTTGCTGCTGGCATACCCTACCGCCAAGCGTTCTGTGTGCAGATTGGCCTTAGCATCCGTATTGCGCATCAGTTTCATCTGTTCCCCTAATAAAATGAATTGCTGCGCAATGGCTTCTTTATTTTCCGCATAATATTTCTGTATCTGTGTCTGTTCATAATTGCGCGTAATCTGGTGAAACAATGCCAGCTCCATTTGGCGAGAACGCACACAGCGCCCCTGAAATTTGTTGGAAAACGCGGATTCTTTGCAAAGCCCTTGTAGCGATAGTACATCACAAACACGATGCAATTCTTCCAGCGTATATGTATGTTCTTCTCCCCAGCACCATCGCACTTTGCTGCAAAATCTGCACACCTGCTGATACACATTCCCATATACTTCTCTAGCCTGCAGTTCTATTTGTTCAGCCGACATCTCACGCTCTTGCTGCAGCACGTTTCCCAATGCGATAAAACTGTCTCCCAGGCCTGTCCATCTGAATTTCTCTAAATTATTTTGTATCGTTTCCATGTTACGCCCTCCATATACATGATTCCTTTATATCATACTGCATTGTGCAGGCGAAAAATGTCGAATCAAAGAAACAGGCATAAAAAAACAGCCCATGCAAGACCATGAGCTGTATATAATACGAATTATTCTTTTGGCTGTACCTGCAGGGCATCAATGGATTTCTGAATTTCTTCTTTGCCATCCTGTACAACATCATAATAAATCTGTAGTTGTTTTTCGATTTTTTCCATAATATCGTTGGCATACTGGAAAGCGCCCAGTGTGATATCATGCGCTGTACTCTGCGCTTCTTCCATCATTTCATTTACGCGTTCCACCGCCAGACGATACACTTCGGTTTCACTGGTAAGTTCCTGCGCGCGTGCATGCGCTTCTGCTACGATACGTTCGTAATCTTCCTGCGCTTTGCGTTTAATCTGCTCCTCTTCTTTTTTTACCCACTGTGCATCACGGATGTCATCCGGTACACTGGTACGAATCTGATCAATCATTTGATACAGTTCTTCCGGATCTATCACAACTTTGCCGCTCTGCATAAAAGCCGGTTTGCTGTTACCTACAAAGCCTTCCAGCTGGTCTAATAAATCATAAATATTCATGGGGGTTCCTCCTGATTTATGAAATGTTCTATCATTTCGTTATTTTTGTTTTACATAAAGCACACAAGTATCACCATAGCACTTTTCTTTATATATAAAGAATATACTATTTTCTATAGAAATGGAAGTATTTTTTGCACATTCTAATAAAATTAGACCTTCCTGTGCCAACAGCTGCTTTTCTGCAATATTTTTTAACACTTCTTCATAGAGCCCGCCTTGATACGGCGGATCTACATAAATCAAATCAAACTGTCTGCCCTGACGAGCCAATGCACTCATAGATGCAAATGAATCGCCCCGCATAACGGTACATCTGCTTTGCTGACGACATGCTGCAACATTATCCTGTATCACATGCAATGCATCGGCATCTTTTTCTAACAGCACTGCTTCTTCTGCACCGCGGCTGACAGCTT
>JAGARS010000152.1 GCA_017622155.1 Peptococcaceae bacterium | reverse complement strand
TGCTTCAGAAGCGCTGCGTAATACAAAAATTCGATATGCGCCTGTGCTGCTGGAGTTTGTGCTGGCAGGAGAGCAAAACGGCACGATGAAAGAGGCTTTGGCGCAGGCGGCTGCGTATTTTCAACAGCAGAACAAAACCAAACAGATGCTGTTTTCTGCGCTATGTTATCCGGCAGTGCTATTGGTACTGATGTTGTTTGCTTTTGGTGCAATGCTGATGTTTGTTGTGCCGGCAGTTGTGGCTACTTATCAGAATGTGCAGGCAGAATTGCCGCAAGTTACGCAATTTTTGCTCAATGCCGGCAGCTGGCTGAAAAATTGCTGGCCTATAGTAATTTCTGCTGCTGTTTTGTTTTTGCTTTTGGGCGCTATTGGTTTTCGCAGGCTTTTGCAGTATGCGTCTGTACGCAATCGGATAAAACGTGTATTATGCAAAATCCCGTTGGCAGGTGCTTTGTATCAGCAGTACTGGTTTGTTCAAATTTCACAAGGCTTGAACTTAATGCTGAATAGCGGAATGCTTTTGGTCAATGGGCTGTATGCAGTATCGCATATTTATGCACGCAGTTTGTTTGCAGATGAGCTGCATCAGCTTACAGCAGAACTGGCAGCAGGGCATACCTGGGCACATGGTATACAGCAGTGCAGCTTTGTACCGAAACTTGCCAGACAAATGCTGATTATCAGCGAACAGACAGGCACATTGCCAAAAGCATTAACGCAGCTGAATTTATATTATCAGCAGCAGTTTCAACAGAAATTACAGCTTTTGATGAGTATTTTAGAGCCTTGTGTCATTATTATACTGGGCATTGGTATTTTAGGGATTGCAGGCAGTCTGTTTCTGCCTCTGGTGCAGTCGTATCAGTATTTGCTTTAAAGGTAAAGGAAAGGAGCTGTGTATGTAGTTGGGGCATAAATTGAAACAACATGATGGATTCACATTGATAGAGGCTGTTGTAACTGTGGTAATCATGTCTTTACTGATGACACTGGCAATGCCCGCAATCAAGCAGAGCTATACGCAGTTTCAAATGGATACAGCTATCATACAGCTGCATAAAGACATTCGCTGGGCACAAAAGCTAGCCGACCGTGAACAAGCTAAAATCAGCATCATGTTTTTACAGGACAAACAGCCTTATCGGTATGCCATTCAGTGGGTAAGCGGCGGAACACGTATAAAAACGGTAGAATTGCCTGACAATTTAACAGGCATTCAAGCAACGGCCATATTCATTAATCCGGATAAAACGTTTATGAAGAATGGTCATGTGCTGATTCAGAAAGGAGAGATACGTCGATATGTGTATTACTACCAGACGGGGCGGTCAAGGGTTACCTCCATACCGGATTAATCAGAATCTTATAACCAAAAAGCCGTACCACAACAGCTGTGCAGCAAATCGCAGGCAAAGCGGTTTCACATTGCCGGAACTGCTGGTCAGTTTATGTATTTTAGGCATTGTAATGCACGGTGTCTGGCAGTGGGGAACGGTGCTGTATCGTACTTCTGATACTATGGCGCAGAATCGGCAGGCTGTGTATCTTGCCCAGCAGATTTATGCAGGCCTTTCTCCCGATTGCCCGGAAGGCTGGGAAGTTACCGTCGTATCATCAAAAAATAAGGGAATGCTTTATGAAACAACTGTGCAGATTAGAGCCAATCAGCGTCAGTGGCAGTTTTATTATGCAGGAGTGGAGGAGATTGTATATGCACCTGCAAAAAACAGTTCGTAAAAAATTATCTGTGCAGACAGGCTTTACTTTGACCGAACTTTTGGTAGTGATTTGCCTGTTTTCGCTTTTGTCCGGGTTTTTTGTACAATGCTTTGTATTTGCCATGGAACAGTATCAGCATAGTATTGCTTTGATGGAGCTGGAGGATAATCTGAGTAGTTCAATGGATTGGCTGGCATCGGATTTGGCAGAAAGCATTGCAGTATCCAATTGCAATACAGACAGCCTTACGCTGCAGACCGCTGACGGTAAAATTTATTATACATTAGGTACTGATACGCAAGCAAAAGAACATTTCTATGATTTAGAAGGGAAAACGTTTTATCGCAGAGAAAATACCCAAAAGAATCGGCAGCCTATGGCGAATTTTATTTCCTGTTTTCGCGTAACCTATTATGATGAAACGGGAAATCCTACAGAAAACGCTTCAAGTGTAAAAATCGTGGAGATTCTTCTGGAAGGTACATGGAACGATACTGTAATTTCGCAGAGCCAGGCCGTACGGCTGAAAGATTCAGATTATTTTTGAGCAGGGGGACTGCGTAATGAAAGAGCTGGAACTAAAGCAGATTTTAGCAGAGGCATTAAAATCAGGAGCGAATTTTGCCGAGATTTTTATTGAACAAAAAGAAAGTACAGCGATTAGCTGTGAAGATGGAAACATAGAAAAAATAAATACAGGTATCGATTATGGCATGGGGATTCGTGTGATAAGCGGTGAGAGCACTTCTTATGTGCATTCCAATGAGGTTACATTGCAAAACGGTCTTCAAATGGCACAGCTGGCAGGGCAGATTGCAGCAACGCAAAGCGGGAATACTGTACAGGAGTTTCAGCCGGTACAGTCGGCACAAGAAACGATTATCCAGCAGCATCCGGCGCAGATTCCTTTTGAAAAGAAAGTAGAATTGGTACGAATAGCAGACAAAGCTGCCCGCGCATATGACAGTGCAATTACGCAAGTGTCTCTGGGCTATAGCGATGTGGTACAGCATGTGCAAATTGCTAACAGCAGAGGTGTGTGCACCGAGGATTCCCGTGTATATGTGCGTCTGGCATGCAATAGTATTGCACAAAAAGACGGTGTGATACAGACAGGATTTGCTTCTGCAGGAGGTAATTGCGGTTTCGAACTGTTTGATGAAACATCGGCTGAACATTTGGGCGTGGAATCAGCACAGCGTGCAGTGATGCTATTGTCTGCGGAGCCTTGCCCAACGGGTATTATGCCGGTCGTATTAAGCAGTGAAGCCGGAGGCACGATGGTACACGAAGCTTGCGGACATGGCCTGGAGGCAGACCTTGTGTATAAAGGCTTGTCGGCTTATGTCGGTAAAATAGGTCAGAAAGTTGCATCGGAAAAAATTACAGTGATAGATGATGCTTCGATTGCAGGAAAATATGGAAGCTTTACTTGTGATGATGAAGGTACTCCGGCGCAGCGGACAGTTTTAATCGAAAACGGGATATTGAAACAGTACATGACTGATTTGCAGACAGCAGAACGTACCAATGATGTGATGACTGGCAATGGCCGCAGGGAATCCTACCGGGAAAAACCGGTGGTACGTATGAGCAATACCTATATTGCACCGGGTACAGACAGCGTGGAAGATATTATTGCATCGGTAGAGTATGGTTTGTTTGTAAAGCATATGGGCGGTGGTCAGGTAAACACCTTGAACGGAGATTATGTATTTGATGTCAGTGAAGGATATCTGATTGAAAACGGAAAAATTACAACACCGGTGCGCGGTGCAACTTTAGCCGGCAATGGTCCGGAAAGCTTGCGCAATGTAGAAATGGTTGGCAATGATCTGGGCTATGCCATTGGCACTTGTGGCAAAAACGGTCAGCGAGTGCCGGTAGCAGATGCCCAGCCTACACTGAAAATAAACGGATTAACAGTCGGGGGGACCGGAACTGAAAAAAGATAATGTAAAAAGTAAGTTAGAGCAGCAGAACGGTTATGTGCTGTTGTTTGTATTGTTTTTTTTATGCTGTATGCTATTGTGCAGCAGTGTGCTTGTGTTGAATCTGTCCAATCAGTTTCAGGCAAGCAGCGAAATGGTGCAAAAAGAGCAAAGCCGTTTGCTCGCTTATAGCGGTTGGAATTTGGCACTGGAGCAATTACAGCTGTATGGAACAGCAGAATCCATTCAACGCACACCGCTTGACGGTGAACTGGTTGTAGAATTTCAGAAAAGCAGTATAGCGCCGTCTGCCTGGGAGATTGTATCTACAGGTACTTCCGGCGTATATAGCCGAAACACATCAGGTATCGTGCAGTGTTTTTATCTTCCGTTTGCACATACTGAAACCTGGCCGGTAGTGGAAACTTTGCAGGGACAGGCAGATGCCGGAATTATATTGCCGGAAGAGGAAATCTATTATCTGCAGTCGGATTGCATGTATGGGTTAGGAATTGCTTCTGTGAATCAGATGCCGATTACTGTTGCGGTAACAGAGGAAATACAGGCGGATGTGCTTTATATACATGGAGATTTGCAAGTAAGCGGTACATTGACGGCAAATTGTATTTA
>JAGARS010000151.1 GCA_017622155.1 Peptococcaceae bacterium | reverse complement strand
GGTGGTGGCGGTGGTATCCCTACCAAGCCGGTAGTAGTCACCACACCTGAGGAAGATGTTGTTCTGGACAAAGCACAGGTAGAAGTAGATGTATGGGGTGCTGCAGCATCTGCAGTGGCTGATGATGAAAATGCCAAAGTGATCATTTCTACATCGAGTTCTGTTCATGTATCTGCTACCGAAGGGGAAGATCGTGACGAAGTAACCACCTTTGATAAACCGATTACTATTATCATGCCGATTGGTGCCGATGTATTGAAAAAAACCGAGGACAAATCCAAGCTGACCATGGCTCTGGTAACCACCGATAGCAAAGGCAACACCACATTGGAATATGTGGGCGGTTATTACAACTCCAAAGAAGATACCTTCACCGCATATACCAATAAGCCGGGCGATTATATTCTGGTTGAAAAATCGGATATTATGAAGATTGACCTGTTTATTGACAACCGTGCAGCCATCATTAACAACGAAACAGTCATGAATGATGTGGCGCCTGAAATTATGAGCAGCCGTACCATGGTGCCTGTGGCATTTGTACTGCATCATCTGGGCTGTGAAGTGCTGTGGGATGGCGACAAACGCATGGTACACATCATTCTGCCGGATGGCGGCAAATTAAGCATGACCATCGACAAAGTGCTGCCTGGTGTAGGTGCAGCGCCTGTCATCAAAGATGACCGTACCATGGTGCCGGTAGCATACATTGCTGATGCAATGGGTGCGAAGGTGTTATGGGTGGCGGAGGATAGCCGTGTTGTCATTGTAAAATAAGGCTTGTCTTTTTTCCGCATTACTGCGTTGTTTTCGGAACTGCTAGCTCGCATACGTTATGTATAGCCTCGCGTCGCAGTTCCGAAAGCCGCCTTGTACTGCGAAAAAAATCCTGCGCCTTGATTGGGTAGGATAAACACACGGGACGTCGAGTCGCCGTCCCCTACGGGTATGTTTGTAGGGGCTGGCGACCCCGACAGCCCGTAAAAAAATTCTGCATAAAATAAACGGGGCGGGGTTTGCCCGCCCGTAAATATGTAATCATCAAATGATTCGGCACCACATGATTGTCCCTACACACAAAAACCCACGGATTGTAATGATTCCGTGGGTTTTGTTTGTTATATCGTTATTTTCGTTTTTATTGCTGTTTCAGCAAATCGCGGATTTCTGCCAGCAGCTCTTCGGTGGTTGGGCCGGCCGGTGCTTCCGGTTCCGGTGCAGGAGCAGGCTCTTCGTGTTTCTTGCGCATTTTGGTAATCTGGTTCACAAAGAAGAAGATACAGAATGCTACGATGAAGAAGTCAAACACGTTCTGCAGGAAGTTGCCGTACATAATAGCTGCTTCCGGTTTGATCACAGCGCCGGCTGCGTCTACCTGTGCAGGGCTCATTACAAATTTCAGCGATTTGAAATCAGTGCCTGCTGTCAAAAAGCCGAAGAATGGCATGATGATGTCGTTTACCAGCGAGGTAACGATTTTGCCGAATGCACCGCCGATAATAACCCCGATGGACATATCCAGCACATTGCCTTTGAAGGCAAACTCTTTAAATTCTTTCCACATAATAATACCTCCGTATAATATGATATCTGCTATTAAGTGTATCAAATGAAACGCAGGAATACAAGTACTATTATTGACAATATATCGCTTTTTTTATTTGATTTTATAGGTAGATTCTCGTATAATATTATGATAGGTTAAATAATGGTAAACCGTAGGGGCGGGGTTTGCCCGCCCGTGAATGTGTGAAATACAATATAAAGGAGATATATTTATGACTGAAACAAACATGACCATTTATGATGAACTGGTGGCCCGCGGTCTCATTGCGCAGGTAACCAATGAAGAAGAAATCAAAGAGCTGATTAACAATGGGAAAGCGACATTCTACATCGGCTTTGACTGTACTGCAGATTCTCTGCATGTAGGGCATTTTATGGCATTATGCCTGATGAAACGTCTGCAGATGGCAGGCAACAAACCAATCGCTCTGATTGGTGACGGCACTACTATGATCGGCGACCCTTCCGGCCGTACCGATATGCGTCAGATGCTTACCGAAGAAACCATTCAGTACAATGCGGAATGCTTCAAAAAACAGATGGAACGTTTCATCGATTTTTCTGACGGCAAAGCACTGATGCTGCGCAACTCTGAATGGCTGAAACCGTTAAATTATATTGAACTGCTCCGTGAAGTAGGGCATTGCTTCTCTGTCAACAACATGCTGCGTGCAGAATGCTACAAACAGCGTATGGAAAAAGGTTTGAGCTTTTTGGAATTCAACTACATGATTATGCAGAGCTATGACTTCTACTACATGTTCCAGAAATATGGCTGCAATCTGCAGTTTGGCGGTAATGACCAGTGGAGCAATATGCTGGGCGGTACTGAGCTGATTCGCCGCAAACTGGGCAAAGACGCTCATGCTATGACCATTACCCTGTTGTTAAACTCTGAAGGTAAAAAAATGGGCAAAACTGCTTCCGGTGCTGTATGGCTGGATCCAAACAAGACAAGCCCATTCGATTTCTACCAGTACTGGCGCAATGTAGATGATGCCGATGTACTGAAATGCCTGCGTATGCTTACATTCCTGCCATTATCTCAGATTGAAGAAATGGAAGCATGGGAAGGCAGCCAGCTGAATCAGGCCAAAGAAATTCTTGCTTATGAACTGACCAAGCTGGTACATGGTGAAGAAGAAGCTGCAAAAGCACAGGAAAGTGCCCGTGCATTGTTCACAGGCGGTGCTGCTGCTGAAATGCCTACCGAAACATTAACAGCAGATGATTTCACCGACGGTGTGATTGATATTGTGACACTGGTATTTAAAGCAGGGCTGGTAAGCTCCAAATCTGAAGGTCGTCGTGCAGTAGAGCAGGGCGGTGTGATGGTAGACGGTGAAAAAGTGGCCGATATCAAACAGACCTTCCCGCAGGATGCATTTGCGGGAGATGGGGTTGTAGTTAAACGCGGGAAAAAGAATTTCCGCCGTGTTAAGGCATAAGGCTTGTCTTTTTTCCGCATTACTGCGTTGTTTTCGAAACTGCTAGCTCGCATACTATCTGTATAGCCTCGCTTCGCAGTTTCGAAAGCCGCCTTGTACTGCGAAAAAAATCCTGCGCCTTAAATTGACGGATAATTTGTGGGGATGTTGCCCTACAATGAAAATTTCCTGCGCCTTGATTGGGTATTGATTTGAATGCGGGGCCGGATAAACACACGGGACGCCGGGACGTCGTCCCCTACACGATGCCAACGAGGATGGCTGTAGGGGGCGATGTCCTCAGCGCCCTGCAAATATATAATTTTACGCCTTTGGGGAAAATAGCAATTACATT
>JAGARS010000150.1 GCA_017622155.1 Peptococcaceae bacterium | reverse complement strand
TTTCGCGAAAATATACCGGTATTTGCTGCAAAGCTCCACTGATACGCACCATAACAGCTTCGGTAAAATGTAAAATGGCTACCAATACCAAAAGTGCTTCACCATCAAAGTCAAACAGCCGGATTCCGCACATCGCTGCAATGGTTTGTGCCAGCACCAGGAAACCGCCTGCGTAAGCAAAACAGTAAAACCGCGGTTCCAGCAAAAGCAGAAAAATCATGATAATCCATAAATACAGCATTGCACAGTGCGAGATTGAAATGCCTGTCAGCAAAAATAAACTGCTGGCAATGATTCCGCCCAACATACCGGACAGCAAAATCCATAGCCAGCACTCCAAAAGGGCAAACAAAAAAGCAGGCAGCTTGGCTACTACCTGCTTTTGATTCTTCATTTGTGCAAATCCGGCCTGAACTGCCGGCAATACTGCCACAGCCCAGAAGATTGGCATTGCCGACATGGTCAGCATCTGTGCTATGATTTGTGTCAAAACCTGATACAGCATACTCGCCATCTGCATAGCATCACCCGTCTGTCAATTTGTGAAATGTATCTGCACTTACATATTCCGTTTCAGTACAGAAATTGCTTTTTCAAGCTGCACATCATAGGAAGCATCTTCCGGCTGCTCTACCACTACATCCGGTGTAATGCCAATGCCGTGAATGTCATTTTTCATTGGTGTCAGATACGTACCATCAGTAATTTTAGCCGCGGTATCATCATTGTAAAAGTATACACCCTGCACAAGCCCTTTCCCGAAAGTCTGGGTACCGACAATTGTAGCTGCACCGGATTCTTTCAATGCTGCCGACAAAATTTCAGATGCACTGGCTGTGTTGCCATTTACCAGCACAACCAATGGAATATCCAGCTGTGCTTCGGTAGCACTTTTGGTATCTACTGTACCGTCACCTTTCACCAGATGCACAATAGGCCCTTCCGGTACAAATACACGGGCAATTTCAATACATGCATTGACTTCCCCGCCGCCATTGTCGCGCAAATCCAGAATCATGCCGCGAAAGCCGCTTTGTATCAGCTCATTCACTACTTTCGCAAACTGTACCGCACTCTGTTCAGAAAACTCGGTAATATAAACATACGCAATATCCGGATGATCTTCCAGAATTGTGCCTGCTACAGTTTCAGTCGTGCCCAGTTCGTAACGCGCCACAGTGAAGGTATGATCTGCACCTTTCCGTTCTACCGTGATTTCTACTGTCGTGTTCGGCAGACCGCGCATCAGTGCAACTGTTTCATCTAAAGTTTTGCCTAATACATTTGTGCCATCTACTGCTTTTATGATATCTTCAGAATGCAGCCCTGCTTTCTCGGCGGGGCTCTCCGGAATGGCATCCAGCACTACAATGCGTCCGGCTTCGTCCAGTGCCACATACACACCAATCCCGTATACATTGCCGCTGACATGCTCCATCAGGCTCGTCAAGGTTGCTTCATCCATATAGGCTGTATATTTGTCGCCCAAACTATCCAGCATCCCGCGAATCGCGCCATCTGTCAGAGTCTCTTTTTCCGCATCCCATAAATAGCAGTTGTCTATCCAGAGCAGTGTCTGCACAATTTTCTGTATGTGAGAAAAATTTGCCGCCACAAAAACACCTACACATAATGTCGTAACACAGCAAAATGCCAGTACGATATTACGCAGCAGCTTTATGCCCTTTTTCATATCTGTTCCCTCCTCGCACGTTCTATTATACGTGTCACGTGCGATTCTATGTCAAACTTCTTATACACGTAAATATTTGCGAATTGCAATATTGCTGCCCAATGCGCCCAGCAAAGTGCCGCCAACGAGCAGGATAAGCATCAGAAGCAGCATCAGGCCCGGATTTACCATCAAATCCAGGAAGCCAGCATTCTGCGCAATATATTCCACTACTGCATCATATCCAAAATACAATGCCACATCGGCAATCAATGCACCCAGTATCCCGATTATCAGTCCTTCTAAAAAGAACGGAATTCGTACATACACATTGGTGGCACCCACATATTTCATAATGCTGATCTCTTCACCGCGTGTAGCTACTGTCAAGCGAATGGTGCTGTTTACCAAAAACAGCGCTACAAACAGCATTACAACAACCACTACCATACATGCCCGTTCCAGTGTATCCGACAGAGCAATCATGTTGTCTACTTCATCCTGTCCATAACGCACCAGATCTACACATGGGAAATAGCTTTTATCGTTGAGGAATTCTACCGCAGGTGCAATCTGTTCCAGCTGCGCTACTTTGATATAAAATGCATCCGGCAGCGGATTGACTCCGCCGGTAGCCGCAGTCAAATTACTCTGATGCAGTTTTTCGCCCATAATTTCCATGGCTTCTTCTTTGGATACAAACGTAGCCTGTTCAAAGCCGGTGATATACTGGAAATACGGCTCGGTCGCCAGCACTTCATCACGCGTAGCAGCAGTATCATAAAACACGATAATTTCCAGTTCTTCTTCCATATTATTTGTCATATATTCACTATTGGCAGCCAACAGTACGGTAGCACCCAGTACAATCAGCATAATCGCCACTGTGATTACCGATACCATCACCATCCCTTTATGACGCCACAAAGAGCGCATGGTATCACGGAAGCCATATTGCAAATATCTAAATAAGACCAAGTCGATAGCCCCCTTGTCGTTCATCTCGAATCAATTCACCATTGGACAGCTCCAGTACACGATGACTGGCACGGTTTACAATGCCTGCATCATGGGTAGCCATCACAATTGTGGTACCTTTGATGTTGATATCATTCAAAATATCCATAATGCCTTTTGCCGTTTCCGGATCCAGATTACCGGTAGGCTCGTCCGCAATAATAATCTGCGGATTATTTACAATAGCACGGGCAATGGCTACGCGCTGCTGCTCCCCACCGGAGAGTTCATCAGGAAAATGGTTTTTGCGATCTTCCAGCCCTACCATATGAAGCGCATAATTCACCTTGCGTTCTACTTCGCGGCGATGTGTGCCCAATACTTCAATCGAAAATGCTACATTTTCAAATGCAGTACGGTCTGCCAGCAAGCGATAGTTCTGAAAAATAAAACCGATATTGCGGCGATAATGCGGTATCTGACGCTGTTTCAAACGATTGATACTTTTGCCGTTTACCAGAATATTGCCTTCTGTCGGCAGCATTTCCCGAATCAGCAGCTTGGTAAATGTAGATTTCCCTGCACCGCTGGCACCTACCAGAAATACAAATTCGCCTTCTTCTATTTTTACATCAATATTTTTTAAACCAACGGTTCCGTTCTGAAACTCCTTGGACACATTGATAAACTGAATCATCTATGTTGGTCACTCCTAATTGACGATTTGGGGAATACCCATAATACCCCTTGTACAGTATAACAGAAAAGTGTGTAAAATTGGTGAAAAAAAATAAATTTTTTCATTTTTTACGAAAGAAATTTATGGTATATCATTCAGACGGATTAGCCGTTAAAAAAGTTGCATTGCTGCAGAGCATTTTATGCAAAACCGTTTATTCTAAAGATTCTTTTAGCCCTTCTTTATTGCGCCGGTTGAATACATCGGGCAGTTTCAGCCGTTCTTTCGGCATCACCTGCATAGCCGCAGTGCGTAAAATATTCTGCCCCAAAAGCTTCAATGTGCGCTGCATCATTTCACTGGTGTCATCATCTACACTGCGCAAATTCTGTATCAGCTCTCCGGCATTGGCAATCCAGTATTTAGCGGTTTCCTGCAGCGTTGCGGTATCTTTATGCGCCAGCAATTCATACACAGCATCTACAAACTGCTCTCTCTGACCGGCACTTAGCCCGGCCAGCCAGCCGCGCACTGTCTGATCCAGAAATTTGCCGCTCGGTGTCACTTCTTCCAGATACACAAACTCGGCTCCTTTTACGCTCCAGGAGTACGGATCATGCTGCATCAGGAAATGCTCTGTACTTTCAATCACAGTATAGGCTTCCTCGTGCTCTAAAGCCAGACCAAAGAAAGAGGTCTGCGGCACATAGGTATATATGCGGTCACAAATAGCCTGATAACCGCTGCTTATAATCACATCTTCAAGAAATCCCGGCCCGTCATTATTATAAATTGCCACGATACGTTCCTGCACATGCGGCTCGCAAAAAGCAGCCGCATAAATGGCCAGATTTCCCCCTTTGGAGTGCCCGCCTACATAAAGCGGCCCCGTGGTGCGTTCTGCCACTGCATTTAAGTAGTTCACCGCTTCCAGCTGTGCCGGTACACCGCTCACAAAAGTCATGTTGAAATCTTCTTTCCAGCCGATTACGCTGTAATCTGTACCGCGATATGCTACAAAATGGCTGCCATCATCCAGTGCCACTGTAATAGCCGCAAACTGTTTTTCGGCCACGGTGTCCATTTGCTGTACATGGTATTGCAAATGTAAATCTCCAAATCGCTCGGTTTCCGCCATAGCTACAAAGATTTTTTCATCGTTTTTGTCACGAAGATTTTTTGCCTCTTCTGATAATGCCACAAATTCCATAGCTGCCTCTGAAATTGTCTTGGTATCACCATTATGCATACCGCCTACAATATCCTGCAGCACTACATACGCCATGCAGCTGAATAACAGGTTGTCCACCATATTTACCGGTGCCTGACGAAATGTCAAATCGCCTCTCCATTCCAGATAATCAAACATATCCGACATACAATCACCTCATGCAAATCTACTTTATGATACCTTTTCTTTTTCTTATGTATCATATCATATTTTATGCCCGTTTTCAGCAAAAAAAATATCCTGATACAGTTACAATTCTATATCAGGATATTCATACGCAATTATACTTTTACAAAAGGATTAAAACAGGAAACTGCCTACATGATATACCACAATGGTAACCACCCATGCCACTGCCAGCTGGAATACCATAGCCTAGCCTGTCCATGCCCAGCTGCCCGATTCCCGCTTGATGGTAGCCAGTGTCGCTGTACATGGGGTATACAGCAGACAGAATGTCATCAGCGCGTAAGCATTTACTGCACCAAAACCCATTGCTGCTAGAATCGGCACCATTTCTGCCATCCCTGCATCAGAGTTCATATTCTGAATACCGAACAGCACACCGCAGCTGGCTACAACTACTTCTTTTGCCGCTAAGCCGGATAACAATGCCACTACAATCTGCCAATAACCTAAACCGATCGGTGCAAAGACTGGTTCCAGCACTTTGCCTAAAATGGCCCCGAAGCTGGTGCTCATATCTTCTACAATGCCTGTCGGGCCGCAATTCAGCAGCAGCCACATAATGATAGATGCCACAAAAATGACAGTACCGGCACGACTCACATAATCTTTTACCTTTTCCCATACATAAATGGCTACACTATGTGCGTTTGGCGCTTTGTATTCCGGCAGCTCCATCATTAAATTATTCTTCGCTTCTTTTTTATCCATCAGTTTCAGTACAAATGCTGTAAGCAATGCTACAATGATGCCCAGCAGATACATGGAGTACGCCGCAATCATAGCATGTTCGCCAAAAAACATCTGTGAAAATACAACATAAATCGGCAGTCTGGCACTGCAGGACATAAACGGTGTAATCAGAATGGTTTTTCTGCGGTCATTCATATCTTCCAGTGCACGGGACGCCATAATTGCAGGTACCGTACAGCCAAAGCCCAAAAGCATCGGGATAAATGCACGCCCGGACAGCCCAAGTTTGCCCATAATACCATCCATCACATATGCAACGCGTGCCATATAGCCGCTGTCTTCCAGGAAAGCCAGCGCCAGAAACAAAATGAAAATGTTCGGCAGGAATGTTAGGATTGTACCTACCCCTGCTACCACACCATCAACTATCAGAGATACCAGAATCTCGTGAACATTGAGTGCAATCAGCATATTCAGTATACCTTCCGAGCACCACTCAATGGCCGGCTCCACAAATGCGCCTTTCAAGCCATCACCAATGGTAAAGGTAAGTGCAAACACCAGCGCCATCACACCTAAAAAGATTGGAAGCCCTAAAAACTGATTGGTCAGAATGGCATCCACTTTGTCGGTGCGTTCTGCTTTCTG
>JAGARS010000149.1 GCA_017622155.1 Peptococcaceae bacterium | reverse complement strand
TGACTACATCCGCCCTTTTATATTGCTTTATCAAAACGCCAGGATGTATTTCTGCGTCCCTCGTTCCCTGGACAGCTGTTTGAAATGTCTAATGCTCATGGATTTCATCCACCGCATCATAGACATTTCTGCACAGCCGTCCATGTCAATCTCGACATGCAGAAATCATCGCTGGCTTTTTATCATCTCATGTGGTGTTTTTCTGCGTATATAAATTTCAATAATGGCGGTATAATTTTATTGTAAAGTTTACTGTCTTGTCACCTGTCGTGTTGTTGTGTTATCATGTAGCCATTGTGAAAAATATGTTCCCGACTGGAGGAAATGTATATGAACGAAGAGATTTTGAATCAAGACATTGTAAACGAAATTGCTGCATTGAAACAGGAAAAAGACGCTGTGATTCTGGCGCATTATTATGTGCGTCCGGAGGTACAGGCCATTGCCGATTATATTGGTGATTCTTTTTATTTGAGCAAAGTGGCTGCCAATTTAGACGCAAAAACAATTGTATTCGCCGGTGTATTTTTTATGGGCGAAAGCGCAAAAGTATTAAATCCGGGCAAGACTGTGCTGCTGCCCGATATGAAAGCCGATTGTGCTATGGCGCATATGGCAGATGTAGCGACAATCCAGAAAATGCGTGAAACATACGACGACCTGGCTGTGGTATGCTATATCAACTCCACCGCTGAATTGAAACAGCATTCCGATGTGTGTGTCACATCTTCCAATGCTGTAAAAATTGTAAAGGCATTGCCAAACAAAAATATTTTCTTTATTCCGGACCGCAACCTTGCTCGCTATGTAGCAGCACAGGTGCCGGAGAAAAACTTTGTATTCAATGAAGGCTACTGCCCAATACACGAACAGATTCTCATGAATGAGCTGCACGAAGTGAAGGCTGCGCACCCGCAGGCACTGGTTCTGGCTCATCCGGAATGTAAAAAAGAGCTGCTGGATGAGGCAGATTATATTGGCAGCACATCGGGTATTATCGACTATGCTACCAATAGTGACGCAAAAGAGTTTATCATCTGCACTGAAAACGGCATTCGCTACGAACTGGAACAGAAAAACCCGGATAAGCAGTTTTACTTCACCAAAACAGAGCCGGTATGCCCGGATATGAAGACTGTAACATTAGAAAAAGTGCGCGATGTGTTGAAATACGGCACAAACGATGTACAGGTCACCGACAAACTGCGTGAAGAATCGCAGAAACCGCTGGCTCGTATGCTGGAACTTGGAAAGTAGGAACAGCCTATGATGATAAATACTGATGTTGTAATCGTAGGCACCGGCGTAGCCGGATTGTTTGCTGCGCTGCATCTGCCCCGCGACAAAAAAATCGTCATGATTACCAAAGCCGATTTGGAAAGCAGTGACTCTTTTCTGGCGCAGGGCGGCATTTGTGTGCTGCGTGATGAAAACGATTACGAAAGTTTTATGGAAGACACACTGAAAGCCGGCCATTACGAAAATCGCAAAGAATCTGTTGATATTATGATTCGCGATTCCCAAAGCGTTATTGCAGAGCTGTTGACCTACGGCGTACAGTTTCACAAAGAGCAGGGCGCCGATGGCGAGGAAACACTGGCCTACACCAGAGAGGGCGGGCACTCTAAAGCACGAATTCTGTATTACGAAGATATCACCGGCAAGGAAATCACCAGCAGATTGCTGACAGCAGTGAAGACATTGCCAAATATAGCACTGTATGAATACACCACCATGACAGATTTACTTGTAGAAGACAATACATGCTGCGGTGTGCTTGCAATACAAAATGACAGCAAAGAAGAAATCATGATCCGTGCCCACGATACCATTCTGGCCACAGGCGGCATTGGCGGATTGTATGAACACTCCACCAATTTTCCGCACCTCACCGGCGATGCCATTACACTGGCCAAAAAATATGACATTGCTCTGGAACATCTGGATTATGTACAGATTCACCCAACCACACTGTATTCAGACAAACCGGGCCGCAGATTTCTAATTTCCGAATCACTGCGCGGCGAAGGCGCTGTATTATTAAACAGCAAAATGGAACGCTTTACCGATGAAGTGCAGCCTCGTGATGTAGTGACCAAAGCCATCCATGCAGAGATGGCCCGCGAAGGCTCACAACATGTGTGGCTTTCTGCCGTGAATATTCCCGCAGAAGAAATTCACAGCCATTTTCCGAATATTTATGAGCACTGCCTGAGCGAAGGCTACGATATTACCAAAGAGCCTATCCCGGTAGTACCGGCACAGCATTACTTTATGGGCGGTATTTTGGTAGACTCTGACAGCCGCACCTCCATGCCAAACCTGTATGCAGTAGGGGAAACCAGCTGCAACGGTGTACACGGTGCCAATCGTCTGGCCAGCAATTCGCTCTTGGAAAGCCTTGTGTTTGCCCGCCGGGCAGCGAAGGCCATCCAGAACAACAAATAAACCAACGAACACAGGAATCTCGAAAGGACGAGGATTATGAATCATATTACAATGACACTGCAGATGGACCAGCTCATTTTATCTGCATTGCAAGAGGATATTTCCAGCGAAGATGTTACCACCAACGCTGTGATGCGAGAAGCGGTGCAGGGCGAAGTGGACCTGATCTGCAAACAGGACGGCATCATTGCCGGGCTGGATGTATTTGAACGCACATTCAAATTGTTAGACAAAGACACACGGGTAGAATTTTTCTGCCATGACGGCGATGCCGTACAAAACGGACAGCTCATGGCCAAAGTATACGGAGATATTCGTGTGCTGTTGAGCGGCGAGCGCGTGGCATTAAATTATTTACAGCGCATGAGCGGTATTGCCACATACACACATAACATGGTACAATTATTCGAAGGTACCAGCACAAAACTGCTGGATACCAGAAAAACCACACCCAATATGCGCATTTTTGAAAAATATGCTGTGCGCGTAGGCGGCGGACACAACCATCGTTACAATTTATCCGATGGGGTGCTGCTGAAAGACAATCATATCGGGGCCGCAGGCAGTGTGACCAAAGCTGTGCAGATGGCCAAAGAATACGCCCCGTTCGTGCGCAAAATCGAAGTAGAAGTGGAAACACTGGACATGGTGAAAGAAGCCGTGGAAGCCGGTGCAGATATTATCATGCTGGATAATATGACCGTAGAGGAAATGCAGGAAGCCATCCGTATCATTGATGGCCGTGCCGAAACCGAATGCTCCGGCAATGTGACAAAAGAAAACGTAGAGCGCCTGACAGCATTGGGCGTTGACTATATTTCCAGCGGCGCACTCACCCACTCCGCTCCGATTCTCGATATTTCGCTGAAAAATTTACATGCCATCTAAAAAACACTCGTGCAGGAAAGGCGGGATCCGTTCTTGATGACAGGAACTGAACGAAGAGAATTTATCGTCAATCACATAAAAAACAGTAAAAGCCCTGTGCCGGGCAAAGCGCTGGCTGAGCTGTGCGATGTAAGCCGCCAGGTGATTGTGCAGGACATGGCGCTGATTCGCACCGCCGGATATGATATTATCAGCACCAATCGGGGCTATATCATACAAAATGGGCCATCGGCTGCAAGCCGCATATTCAAGGTGCAGCATACCGATGAACAGATGGAAGATGAGCTGACTTCCATTGTAGATCTGGGCGGCAATGTGGTGAATGTAATGGTGCATCACAAAGCTTACGGGCACATGGAAGCACCTCTAGGCATCAACTCCCGCAAAAAAGTGCAGGATTTTGTAGCCACCATCAAAAGCGGCAAATCCAGTCCGCTCAAAAACATTACCTCCAACTATCATTATCACAACATTGAAGCCGAAAACGAAGAAACACTGGATTTGATTGAGCAAATGCTCAGACAAAAAGGCTTCTTAATAGAACCGTAAACGAAATCCCCCGTTGGCAAAGGCTAACGGGGGATTGTTGTAGGGTACGCTGTTCTCAGCGTACCGCTGACCGAAGGTCAGACTGATTATTCATATACAACAAAAAAGCCAGGATGCATTTCTGCATTTGATTTAAAGCAGAAATCATCACTGGCTTTTTATGATTTATTTTGCAATTATGCAGCCAAAATATTTCACGTGAAACATTCTAACCAAAACATTGA
>JAGARS010000148.1 GCA_017622155.1 Peptococcaceae bacterium | reverse complement strand
ATTTTATATCAAAGGCTTTGGCTCACTATCCCACGGCGCACCCAACATGGACAGCCTGGTAGCCATCGGCTCCACAGCGGCAATGGCTTATGGCATATTCGCCATTTATCGGATGAGCTACGGGCTGGGGATCGGTGATATGGCGCTGGTAGCCCGCTATCACGAAAACCTTTACTTCGAATCTTCCGTTATGATTCTGGCGCTGATTACCATCGGCAAATATCTGGAGACACGCTCCAAAGGTAAAACCAGCGAAGCCCTGACACATTTAATGGACCTGGCGCCAAAAACCGCGCTCATTGAGCGAAACGGAGAACAGATGGAAATACCGGTAGAGCAGGTACTCATCGGCGATACCGTTATTGTGAAGCCGGGACAGCGCATTCCGGTAGACGGCGTTATCATCGAAGGGCACACCAGTATTGACCAGTCGGCCATCACCGGTGAAAGCATTCCGGTAGAAAAAGAACCCGGCGATGCAGTAATTGCAGCCACCATGAACAAAGGCGGCTTTATTCGTTTCACCGCCAACAAGGTAGGCAGCGACACCACATTCGCCCAGATTATTCGTCTGGTAGAAGACGCCTCCGCCACCAAAGCACCAATTGCCAAACTGGCCGACCAGATTGCCGGCGTGTTTGTACCAATCGTAATCGGCATTGCACTCATCACTGCAGGCGTTTGGATATTTAGCGGAGCCACTTTTGAATTTGCGCTCAATTGCGCTATCAGTGTACTGGTCATTTCCTGCCCATGTGCATTGGGGCTGGCCACTCCGGTAGCCATTATGGTGGGTACCGGCAAAGGTGCCGAGCATGGCATCCTGATCAAATCCGGTCAGGCACTGGAAACCGCCCACAACATCAACACGGTGGTACTGGACAAAACCGGCACCATCACCCAGGGCAAGCCTTCCGTCACCGATGTGCATACCATTTTGCCAAATGCCAATGACTTTATCTCTATTGCCGCGGCATTGGAACAAAATAGTGAACATCCACTGGCCGAAGCGGTGATGCACTATGCAAAGGATTTGAATGCTGCCATTCCGCCTGTCACACAGTTCCTGTCCCTGCCGGGGCGCGGCGTAGAAGCCTATGTAAACGGCAAATACTACTGTGCAGGGAATAAACGCCTGATGGAAGAAAAAAATATTACCTTGACACAATGGGAAGAAACATTGCAAAGCCTCACCGCTGCCGGCAAAACACCGCTGATTTTTGCTGATAACACACAAATTGTCGGCATCATCGGCGCTGCCGATATTGTGAAACCAACCAGCCGACAGGCTATCCAGCAGTTAAAATCCATGGGCGTACAGGTAGTAATGCTCACCGGCGACAACGCGCAGACTGCCGCTGCCATTCAGTCCCAGCTGGACATTGACGAAGTTATCGCCGAAGTATTGCCGCAGGATAAAGAGCAGAAAATTGCTTCTCTGCAAGCCGACGGAAAGATTGTAGCTATGGTGGGCGACGGTGTCAACGATGCTCCGGCACTGGCCCGCGCCAATGTGGGAATGGCCATCGGCGCCGGTACCGATGTGGCGTTAGACAGCGCCGATGTGGTGCTGATGAAAAACGATCTCCTGGATGTGGTTACTGCCATCCAGTTGAGCAAAGCAGTCATTCGCAATATCAAACAGAATCTGTTCTGGGCATTTTTCTACAACTGTTTGTGCATTCCGCTGGCAGCCGGCGTATTCTACAACGCGTTTGGCTTGCTGCTGAATCCGATGGTCGGGGCCGCGGCTATGAGCTGCAGCAGTATTTTTGTAGTGAGCAATGCACTCAGACTGCGCAGATTTAATCCAATTCTGCCGGATACACAAGAGGTTGTTAACGAAGATAAGGAAATTTCTGTAAATATCCTCATTCACACTGACAAACAGATGCACAGCGCATCTGCAGAAAATAATTTCAACAACGAAGGAGTGGAACCAATGAAAAAAACAATGATTATCGAAGGCATGATGTGCCCACACTGCCAGAATGCCGTAACCAAAGCGCTGAACGGTCTGGAAGGCGTAAGCTGCACCGTTAGCCTGGAAGACAAAGCCGCTTATATCACCACAGAAGGCAAAGTAAGTGATGATGCCATGAAACAGGTTGTTATCGACGGCGGTTATCAGGTTATTTCTTTAACAGACGCAGAATAAAACGAAAGAGGAGCGATTCAATTGACTCGCTCCTCTTTTATTATGTCGTGCAGTTTAATCTTTCCAGTTCCACCATTTTAATTTTTCCGGGTTCCGTTCTGCTTCCGGTGTATTGGCATAATATACCGCGCACCGATATACATATAGCACACAACGGTCAACTTTCACGCCTTTTTCGATGCATTCTCGCTCATACATCTCTTCCGGGTCTGCTCCACGCAACGATTCAATTGTTGTATAACCTAATTTCATCAAATCCAGCTCACCGGTCTTACCGATTCCCGGAATTTTCTGCAATTCACCCATTGTCCTCACCTCAAAAATGTTTCACGTGAAACATTTTTATTTATCTCGATACGCCCAAGGTCTATCTTCGTTAGGAATTTGCAACCAAAACTCCTCCTCATAACGCGCACTATATATTAAAAGTACAATTAATACAACAATTAAAACCAGGCTCCATCTTATATCATTGCTAAAACATATGATAACTGCTGTTACAAAACATGCTATACCCATTGCGATGAACATGGGAGCTATTTTCTTGGCATATTTCTTTGTAATTTCAAGTTCACGATATTTTTTATCTAACCACCATATTTTATTATTCATTACTAACAACGCAAAAAACAAGAATACGGCACCATAATATGCAGAAGCGACCCCTAAGCCCAAAACTGCATTTAATATACTGCCGGCCATTAATAATATAAACAGCAAAATAAAAAATCTGAAATTATACTTCATATGCTGCACCCCTTTGTTTCTGTACACTAAATCCTGTAGGGGACGCTGTCCCCAGCGTCCCGTTAACTCTCCATCTGACCTTCGGTCAGCGGGTCACTGAGGACAGTGACCCCTACAAATTTTCCACCGTTGCATTAAAAAATGTTTCACGTGAAACATTTTTGAACTTATCCTATAGATATTCCCTCTAGCAATATATCCATCAGCACCAGCAAAATAAAAAATATCAGGAATCCTCTGAAAAAGCCTTTTACTTTGTCGCCTCGCTGCGCGTCTTTATAATCTTTGAATAGAAAATGGAACGCGACAAACAAAATCGCCAGTTCTCCGATTAAACCGAATAATTCCATCGTCATCACCTCATATATATTATACATGATGCAATTATATCTGAATAGTGTTAATTGTGCAGTATATGCGTTATTTTTGTAAAACAAAACGGAATGCATGGTAATCGCCACACATTCCGTTAAATGATTTATTTTTGTAGGGGCGGGGTTTGCCCGCCCGGAATAATCGTCACAATTCATATATACGGGACGGCAGACCCGTCCCCTACGGTTTCGTTTTGAAAATGTTTCACGTGAAACAATTTTAATAAAAATCTTTCCCAAAAAACTCGCAAATCCGCTTCAAATCCTCGTCATCATAATAATCAATGACAACTTTGCCGCCTTTGCCGGATTTTTTGATGTTTACTTTGGTGCTGAAGCGTTCGCTGAGCTGATCCTGCAGGATACGCAGGTGGTCAGGCTGTTTCTTTTCTGTCGGCGGTGCTTCAAACAATGTGGTGGTTACATCCACGCTGCCGCGCGCCATTACGGATTTCACCATTTTTTCTACCTCGCGCACCGACAATCTGCTTTGAATGATTTCATGGGCAAATTCACTCTGCCATTCCGGTACATTGATGGAAAGCAGCGGACGCACATGACCAACGGTCAGTTTGCCTTCGTCCACCATCTGCTGTACATCTTCCGGCAATGCCAGCAAACGTACATTGTTGGCGATGGCACTGCGGCTTTTGCCCATACGCTGTGCCAGATGCTCCTGTGTATAGCCAAACCGGCGCTGTAATAAATCGTAGGCTTTGGCTTCTTCAATCGGCGACAAATCATCGCGCTGTACATTTTCGATGAGGGCAATCTCCATTACCTGTTCATCGTTCAATTCCCGAATCAGCGCAGGAATCACAGACAGGCCCGCAGCTTTGGCCGCGCGATAACGGCGTTCCCCGGCGATAATCATATATTTATCATCGCGGGCAGTTACCAGAATCGGCTGCAGTACGCCGTGCTCTTTGATGGATTCTGTCAAGTCCATCAGTTTATCTTCGTCAAAATTTTTACGCGGCTGATCCGGATTGGCAAATACTTTGTCCAGTTCCAGCTCAATAACGCCTTCTTTGTGCTCCAATGCCTGAGAAATTTCTTCATAGTCGGTCATAAGCGCCCCCAGGCCGCGTCCCAGACCGCCTTTTCCTTTTGCCTTAGCCATGTTTGATAACCTCCTTCGCCAGTGCCAGATAGGTTTCCGCACCTTTAGACTTAATGTCATAATCGATGATGCTCATGCCGAAGCTCGGTGCTTCGCTGAGACGCACATTACGCGGAATAATTGTTTTGAATACTTTGTCTTTGAAATTTTCTTTTACATCTGCTACTACCTGATTGGCCAGATTGGTGCGATTGTCGAACATGGTCAT
>JAGARS010000147.1 GCA_017622155.1 Peptococcaceae bacterium | reverse complement strand
GCATTTCTTCGACCTCTTCAAAATCAGCGTGCCGCTTATCCCGTACCGTTTCTTTGCGCATGCAATCATAAGCCTTGTGTTTGGTGACCGTTGTCAAAAATGCAAGGGTTTCATCCGACTTAGGGTCATTAATCTGATGCATGTGCATCGCAATGTATGTAAAGGTCTCTTGCAGCACATCCTCTGCCAGATGGGGCTTGCGAACGATAGACAATGCTTTGCCGTACAGTTTTCGCTCAAATGCAGCATACAGCACTTCAAACTTGTGTTTATCTTCCTCGCGTTCAATAAGCGCTGAATAATAACTTAAACGACGAATCATTGTATCCCTCCCGTTCTTCCGTATTGCACTGCATAAAAAAAACGCACCATAGGAGGTGCGTCACGACAGAAAAAGACGGGACTCGAACCCATACCTCAGGCGCCACAACCTGCGTGATTCCACTTCACCACATTTTTCTTTTCGGATTACTTATATTATAGCAAGGAACAATGCCAGGAGCAAGTGCTTTTATAAAATATTTTGAGTGAAACTATGGCTATTTTGCGCGTTTATTACCAATTCTACACGATTAGCCGCATCTGCAAGAATCCTTGTTTTTTCTGCAGAGATTTTCTTTATTTGTTCTTGAATGTTGCTGCAAAATTTCATATAATAAAAAGATAAGTGACAAAACAGCTATCATTTTAGTAAACCAATTATGTATAGATTTATTTCAAGCAAAGGAAGGTTTTTTGATTATGAAATTAGGTATTGTAGGTCTGCCTAATGTAGGCAAAAGTACATTGTTCAATGCACTGACCAAAGCAGGCGCCGAGTCTGCCAATTATCCATTCTGCACCATCGACCCAAACGTAGGCGTTGTAACCGTTCCGGACGAACGCTTAACCTGGCTGGCTGAATTATACGCTACCGAAAAAGTTGTGCCTGCTGTGATTGAATTTGTAGATATTGCAGGGCTGGTACGCGGTGCCAGCAAAGGGGAAGGCCTGGGCAACCAGTTTTTGTCTCACATTCGTGAAGTAGATGCCATCGTACATGTGGTGCGCTGCTTTGAAGACAGCAACGTGGTACACGTAGAAGGCTCTGTAGACCCAATCCGCGACATTGAAACCATCAATCTGGAGCTGATTTTTGCAGACCTGGAAGTATTGGAACGCCGTCTGCTGAAAGCACAGAAAGGCCAGAAAAGCGGCGATAAAGCACTGATGGCAGAAGCAAAACTTCTGGAACGTTTGAAAGTGCATCTGGAAGATGGTATCGTAGCGCGTCGCTTCGAGCCTGAAAACGAAGACGAAGCTGCTATCCTGGCAGATATGAACCTGCTCACCTACAAAAAAGTAATTTACGCTACCAATGTGAAAGAAGACGATGTAGTAGACGGCAACGATTATGTAGAACGGGTAAAAGCATTTGCTGCCGAAGAAGGCAGTGAAGCATTTATTGTGTGCGCACAGATTGAACAGGAAATTGCTGAACTGGACGATGAAGAAAAACAGATGTTTCTGGAAGATCTGGGCATCAGCCAGTCCGGTCTGGACCGTCTGATTGCTGCCAGCTACAAACTGCTGGGACTCATCAGCTACCTCACTGCAGGGCAGAAAGAAGTAAAAGCATGGACCATTACCGATGGCACCAAAGCACCGGGCGCTGCCGGCAAAATCCATTCCGACTTTGAACGCGGCTTTATTCGCGCTGAAGTAGTGGCATACGATGACCTAAAAGCCAGCGGCACCTACACAGCTGCCAAAGAAAAAGGCCTGGTACGTATCGAAGGGAAAGACTATGTGGTAAAAGACGGCGATATCATGCTGTTCCGCTTCAATGTATAAGTTGTATCGTTTCGCAAAACAAATATAAACAAACACAAAAACCGTTATCGAATGATATCCTATCAAACGATAACGGTTTTCTGATTTTTAACAGCTTCTTTATTTTGTTAATTATATGACGATTCTGACTCTTTTATACGGCTACAGGCTTCACTTTAATATGCGGCAGATACTGTTTGCCGATGTGAATCTGGCTGTAGCCCACTTGAATCAGCCAGTCTACTGCTTTATGCAGAACCATAACCGTCATACCTACGTCAATCCCCAGTTCCTGATAAATTGCGGTTTCATGTTCTTTTGTCAGAGAAACGATTTCTCCCATTTCCCCCATCGGGAAATCCTGTAAGGTCAATTCGTTCTGCATACAATCCCTCTTTTCGTTAACCAGTTTTCAGCATTTATGCCTGTTCAGCAGCTTCCATTTTTGCAGCTTCTTCTGCAATAAACGCATCTTCTTCAGACATCGCTTCTTCAGCCGCTGTTTCTTCCACTACAATATCTTCTGCAGTTTCTGCGACTTCCAGAATATCATCCACGATGAGCTCCACTTCGATTTCCGGCGCATCGTCCACTACTACTTCCACTGCATCTGTGCCTTCGTTTGCAGCAGCTTCTTTCCCATCTGCCGGTGCAGCTTCCAGATTTACGGTAGCATAATCCAGCAGTTCCTGCAGCGCACCAACACGCAAAGCCAGTTTGATTTTTTCTTTGTCAAGCACCTGGCCCGGCCATGCAATCACATTTCCATCGGAATCCTGCACCGGTTTTTCTACAGTCAAGCCTTGCAGCTGGGCTTCCAAATCGGCAGCCAGCACATCTTCCGGTGTTTCTTTGCGGTTGATTTTGCTTTTGATAGCTTCTGCATCAATATTTTTTACCATGAGACGCAGCTCATTGAAAATATTCTTGGTTTCTTCCCCTACGCGGTCAATCAGACGGTCTGTCTGTTCTTTTACGCGATCGCTGGTTACTTCATCTTTCAGCTTCTGAATGGTTTCTTCCAGTGTTTTGGTCAACCCATCGATGGTGTTTTCCACACGGGATGCCTTTTCTGCTTCTCCATTTGCAGCAGCTTCTTCAAACTCCGCAGCTTCACCGTCAATTTCATTCAGCACTTCATCCATCGCTTTCCAGTCGCCATAAAAGCCTTCTTCCGGCTGCTGGAAATCTTCTGCGGTAATGTTGTCGGCAGCAATCACCACATCTTTCCCAAAGCTTAAAAGTTTTGCCCCCGGCAGAATACCGCGACCGCCCAGCATGGTATCCATCAGTTCTCCCTGAATCACGATTTCTTCTACCACACCGGTTTCCATATCAAACGCCAATTCTTCCACACGCCCCAGCAGATTGCCGTCAGCGGTAATCACGTTTTTGCCCAGTACAGTGCGGGTTTCGGCAGCTAATACATTGCTTACACCATGCAGTGTAATGGTAGCACCAAAAGATTTTACATTTTCAAAAGCTACAGTAATGGTACTGCCCATCAGTTTGCGTTCACGCACTTTCAGCCCTGCCACTTTGCAGTCCGGTGTCAATACCACGCCGCATACTTTCCCCAGCATTGTGCCATCAGCCAGGTTCAGCAGTTCTTTCCCCATAATACTGCCAATATTAATTAATTCACCCATCGTAACAGCCTCCTAATCAATATATATACCTTACGCTTTATGAATCAGTGCATCAGATTATGCCTGATTCTCTTTATTCTGCTTTGCTTCCAGCTTCGCTTCTTTTTTCAGCTTACGTTTATATACTACCTTGGAGATCCAAATCCCTGCCTCATACAGCAATAACATTGGCCCTGCCAGGCACAGCTGGCTGACAATATCCGGCGGTGTCAAAATCGCCGCAATTACAAGCACAACAAGCAGCACATATTTACGCACTTTTGTCAGTTTATCCGGTGTGATAATCCCTACGCTTGTAAGGAAATACACCACCATCGGAATTTCAAACACCAGCCCGAACGGAATCAAAAAGCCTAATACGAACGACATATAAGAGCTTGCCGTAATCATAGGGGTCAGGTCAGTACCGGCCAGTTTCAACAATGTACTCATAACCGGCTGCAGCACCAGGAAATAGCCGAAGCAGATACCGCCTACAAACAGCAGCACCCCGGAGAAGCTCATAATATAAAAGATTTTCTTCTCATGGCTGTATAACGCCGGCAGAATAAACCGCATAATCTGATAAATTATTACCGGACTTGCCAGTACACATCCGCCCAAAAGCGCAATTTTCAGCTGGAACATAAAACCTTCCGGCAGACCTGTAAATACCAGACTCTGATTCAGCGCCAGAAACGGCCCGGTTAAAATTTCTGTTAACTCATCCTGAAATAAAGCAATGGCAATCACCATGCCGGCCAGCAAAGCAAGTATTGATTTCACCAGTCTGGAACGCAGTTCATCCAAATGCTCCAGCATCGGCGCAGTCATTTCATTCATAGTATTGTTCACCAACTTCTGTTATTCTAAATTTGTTTTTATTATGCTTCCTTTTTGCTGTCTGCAGAAGCATCCAAATCAACTTTTACAGCATTTTTTACATCATTCTGGATATCCTGAATAGCAGAACGCACATCTACCATTTCTTTCACTTCATTCACTTCATCTTTAATATCTTTTACTTCTCGTTTGATATCTTCATCGATATTGTTGATAGCACCTTTAAACTCACGAATGGTTTTCCCCAGCGCATTGCCCAGCTCCGGCAGCTTGCCCGGCCCAAACACAATTAAAGCCACGCCCAAAATCAGAATCAGTTCTGTTG
>JAGARS010000146.1 GCA_017622155.1 Peptococcaceae bacterium | reverse complement strand
TGCATTGTACGTAAATTTGTGATAAAATGTGAGAAAATATTGTATTTTTTGTTGTTTTGGCTTGACTGTAAAGTAACTTGACAGTGTAAAGTGGGCATGGAAGGGGGAGACACACATGAAAATCAAAGAGATAGAAGAACGTTCCGGCATGAGCAGAGCCAATATTCGTTTCTACGAATCGGAAGGACTGATTGCGCCGGCAAGAGACACCAATGGATATCGGGATTATTCGGAGGCAGATTTAGAAATATTACAGCGCATCAAACTGCTGCGAACATTGCGTATTTCACTGGAGGAAATAAAAGCAGTCGCAAACGGGCAGCATGATTTGGTGGAGGCACTGGATGCGCATTTGCTGACTTTGGAAACTGAAAAATTGCAGGTGGAACAAGCGCAGAAACTTTGCAGACTGATGCGTGAGGACAATGTACAGTATGCCTCGTTAGATGCGCAGTATTATCTGGAGTATCTGCAAAGTCTTTCGACACAGCAATCTAATGTATGGAAAGAGGATAGGCTGCCGAAAGTAAAAGAACCTCTGCGCAGAATCTTTGCAAGATTATTTGACTTTGTTTTTTATGCTGTGGTGATGTTGCTGGTAGAACAGCTTGTGGTAAATTATCAATATTTGATTGGTTATCGGCTGTATCCGATTCCGGTATTGCTGATGATTATGTTGTTTGTAGAACCGCTGTTTCTGTGCAAATGGGGTACAACCCCCGGTAAATGGATAGTAGGGTTATCAGTAAGAGATTATGAAGATAGAAAACTGAGTTATGAAGCAGCTTTGGCAAGAACCTGGGCAATGCTCTGGCGCAATTTACTCTTTTATGTGCCAATCTATTATTTATTCCATAAAAACGAATACAAAAATACTGTGTACTATCCATGGGAACAAAACACAGTACTAATACTTCGTGACAGAAAACGATGGAGAATCGGTTTGTACGCTGCTTTATGTGTATTCTTTTTACTGTGTTCGATAGTGGTGCCATATTTTGCAGTTTGGCCGCTGCATCATGGTGATTTAACAGTATCTGAATATGCAAGTAACTATAATCGCTTATCTCGATATTATTATCAAGACGGAACGGGTAAATATCTTGATGATGAAGGGCAATGGACTAAGACACCGCCGGTGCAAACCGCACATGGCTATTATGACATCAAAGTAGATGTGAGTAAATATCACAATGAATACGAGCTGCAGGATGGGAAAATTACGAAAATTACGTTCACTGGGACAGAAGAATTTCGCAAATTAAGTGGGTTTGTATCGGAAATGCGTTTGGCATTCAGAGCGTTTGTTGGGGCACAGTGCGGACCATTTTCAAAAGAATTTCATGATAGAGTTGCACAAATTACAGAGCAGGGGTATGACTACGAGGATTTTTCATTTGTGATCGATAATATACAGGTAATATGTGATGTAACATATACAGGTTATTCCGATATTCAAAATGCCGTTGAAATCCCGGGAGAAGAACAAAGCTTTACGGTACGTTTTACAATGGAAAAACTCTAATCTAATATATGTTTCACAGCAGTTGGATGATTCCGGCTGCTGTTTTTTTATTGTATTTTTTCTGCACATATTGACATTCTGTGTCTAATGCAGTAGACTAAACATGAAAAGATTGTCTAATGAATTAGACAAAAGGAGTGATAGTTATGACAAAAGAGATGGAACGCCAATATATTGAGGAATCTGCTACACCGAAAATTTTTGACAGTGAGTACAAGTTTGCCTGTATTGTGTGGGAGCATGAGCCGGTGAGTACGCGGGATCTGGTGAAATACTGCGCTGATGAACTGGAATGGAAACGGACTACCACCTATACGGTGCTGAAACGATTGTGTGAACGGGGCATTTTTCAGAATGTGGATTCGGTGGTGACTTCGAAAATTCCAAAAGAGGAAATACAGCATGGAGAGAGCCGACAGTTTGTAAAACGCACATTTGGAGGTTCGCTGCCGGGGTTTATTGCAGCGTTTCTGGGCAATGATACCTTGTCCGACGAGGAGGCAGAGGCATTAAAGGCTATGATTGACAACCACAGGGAGGGATAATGTATGACATATGAAATGGAACTGGCATTGCAGAATACGTTTTTAGACTTTGTGAATCTTACTATAACAGCAGCCTGGGTGATTGTGGCGGTACTGGTTTTGCGTGCAGTACTGACCCGTGTGCCGCGCAAATATGTGTGCCTGTTGTGGCTGGTGGTATTGTTCCGATTGCTTTGCCCGGTCAGCATTGAAACAGTGCTGAGTGTGGTACCGCAGCCTGTGGCCATTACCTACGAGGATGTGGCATATACCACACCGAAGATAGAAACCAATTCGGCAGTGGTGAATACCATTGCGGATTTTACGGTGAATCCTGTCATGGAGGAATATTTAGCACCGACACCGCACGCAAGTGTGAACCCAATGCAAGTATATTTGATGATGGCCAGTATCATCTGGGTGCTGGGCATTGTGCTGATTGCGCTTTATACCGTTGTCAGCTGGGCGAGAATGGGCCTGAGACTGCGAGAATCGGTTCCAGAGGGTGGATATTACCGCTGTGCCAATATTGACTCGCCATTTGTGTTTGGGCTCTTAAAACCGAAAATTTATCTTCCGTATGGATTGGATGGCGAAGCGAAAGACTATGTGCTGCTCCATGAACAAAGCCATATAGCGCGAAAAGATTTCCTGCTGAAGCCGATTTTCTGGATTGCTGTGGCTATCCACTGGATGAACCCGATGGTGTGGGTGGCGTGGCATTACTTTACCAGAGACCTGGAGCTGGCCTGCGATGAACGGGCGGTAGACAGCTTAAATGCCAACCAGAAGAGCGACTATAGCCAGACACTGCTGAATCTGGCTGTGCAGCCAAAACGATTCACCTGCCCGGTGGCATTTGGCAACAACAGTGTGAAACAGCGTATTACTCATGTGCTGCATTACAAAGGCATTCCGGCACTGGCACGGGATATTGTGATTGTATTATTGGTGCTGGTAATGATTCTCTTGGCAGTGAATCCGTTGAAAGCAGGTCCATTAAGTGAATTCGAACCGAAGCTTCTGGAAGAATATCCATATGGGCTGAATGTAATCAATATCAGCTATGGTGTAGTAGATGTTCATATTGACGATAAAGCTGAAATGGAACAATTTCGAGATTGGCTTTCTAATGTTAAAGTGCAAACAACGAAATCAGATGGCCGCCCTTGGTATACAGGTGTGAGAATTAGTGTTTTTGGGGTGAAAAACGAATATTATGATGAAGAAACATTACATCGGAATATTGAATTCGAAGGCGTGTCGATGAATATCGCACGAGATTTATCGACTGTTTATGCCGAAGGACAATTTGAATCAAAATTAAAAATTCGCGATGCAGAGGTATTTCGTGAAATGATTTTGTCTTATTGTAAAAATGGCATCAACAACTATCCCGACACCACATTTTATGCCGATTTGAATCGTGATGGTACGGATGAACTGATAATTGTGGATACAACTGATCCGTGGGATTCACAAGGTCAGGCAGATATTGCCGTGTACAAACAAGATGGTACATTGTTGTATAGTACTTATTTGAATGCAGCGCACGCAGGATGGAATAACTATTTCCTGTATGAGAAAGATGGCAAAGACTATCTCATGGAGTTCATGCCGAGCATGTATCAGGGTGTGGCCAACTACTCGTGGAAACTGTATGAATTTGATGAAAAAAATCAATTGGTAATCGCTGAGGAAAACAAGGTTGATTTCACCATCAATCCGGAACAGTATGACTTTGATATAAATGCGATTCATGCATTTTTGTCCGAAGTGGAAACTATGCTGAATGATGCCACACTGCTGGTATCGGTAGAGAATAGCAATTTGCTGTACAGCACAGTATCCGAGCCGAAACAGATTGGTCTGGATTATTATCTAAACTGGCTGGACACCACATGGACAGGGGAGAAAAATATTGGTACCTCTTTGGCTGAACGGTTAACTAATTATCAGTACAGCATTTATTATGACAGACCGCGGCAGGCTTTGACCATGTGGCTTACCGAAAACAAAGGCTTCAATGCTTCTCTGCAGCATTTGGCCGGTCCGGACCTTGTTGATATTGACGGCAAACAGTGTGTATTATTTGATTTACGCTGGAATGAAGTTTCTCCTATTCCCGGCGGGCACATTGACCGCTATGCTATTACAGTGAGCGATCCAGATGACATGATGGATGGTGTCAATGGCAGAACCTATTATGTGTACAATGCAAACGACAACAAATGGATTGAGCTGGAGAACAGTGCAGATAAGGTGAATACTTATGAACTGGCAGGACAGTGGGGGCAATCCTATTTGTCGAAAGATGGTCAGGCAAGGTATGATCTGCTTTCTCCAAACTGGCAGAGTCAGATTGATAAACTGGACGAAGGTGAAAGTATAGGGCTCGAATGGATGCCGTACTGGCTGGATGGCAAACAATCGCTTAGCATTGGCAATCCCGGATTGCGTGCTGATGTGATGCATATCAAATGCCCTGTGATTATTGATGGTGATGGAGCGCATTATACTGCTGAGATTCTCTATGAAATTGCCGATTTGGAAGAAAATATCTACATGTATGAGGAAACCATCACATTCGGTGTGATTGATGACATCTGGAAAGTGGTAGACTGCATGGTAACGGTGAATTTGCTGCCGAAAGATATCTATGAACTGGCTGAGGAAATTCAAACACAGGTTAATGAAGGCGAAGAGCGTTGGCGTATTGATCCATTGGAAGTGGCATCAAAATTTGCAGATGATTATCTTCAGATTACGGACAGTTACGAGTTAGAATTTGACGAAAGTAAAAACATTGTATTATGTCATGTAGATAC
>JAGARS010000017.1 GCA_017622155.1 Peptococcaceae bacterium | reverse complement strand
CAAACTATAATGTGTTATTTGGGACGATGTACAAGCGGTTCTTTTTCTTCAACAAAAAGAATCATTGTACGATATTTTTGCAGAATCTGCATTGCATAGTCGATAGGCAGAAATGCCAGAAAACAGCATAAGGATACTACGCCGAATCCAACATCTCCTTTTGCCAGCGAAGAACAGTGCCGTAGGGAAATACGCATGAGTTCTGCACTGGCTTCTCGTGTCAAGTTCAAATTTGCAGCTACATCATTCAACTCCTTTGTCAAAAAATGATTGGTAATAGAAATATACCGATTTCTCATGATAATAACCTCCAATGTAATATATCATGTGGAAATTTTATCTGCTGCGGAAAATGTGTACCATGAAGTATAATTCCCAAAATAGATTGAAAAACAGAATAAGTTGCAATTAATATAGGGTAAAAAATAAGAACCTGCTGCATGGATGTTGATGCACAGGTTCTTTATTCGTTATCAGGAACATAGCACACGATATCCTCCACATTGCAAGAAAGGATGGTACATAGTGTGTCTAACGTAGATGTGTTTATATTGCGATTTTGTTTTAAGGCATCCAGTGTACCTCGGCTGAGATGGTGATGCTCTATCAACGCGTACTGGGTAATGCCTTTTTCTTGCATAGTTTTCCACAACGGCTCGTAAGAAATCACTATAAATCCCCCTTTCCAGTAATCATTATAGGAATAATTGTGCAGTTATGTAGATACATTAATCATAACATAAAATAGAGAAATTTTTATCAACAAACTATTAAATGGAGGGATAAATATACAAAAAGTGCAGGCTATCCACATATTTTCTTAACATAATTATTAGTTTTTTTTTGCAAAAATCCATTGATTTTGGCCCGGTTTCGTATTATACTATTCATTGTTAGCACTCGAGGTGATAGAGTGCTAACAAAACAAAAAGTGAGGTGGCATGTATGGAAATGGATAGCCGGAAAGAGAAAATTCTTGAGGCTGTTGTGTTAGATTATATCGAGACGGCAGAGCCGGTAGGTTCCAGAACCATCTCTAAGAAATATGATCTGGGTGTCAGCTCGGCTACTATCCGCAATGAAATGGCGGATTTAGAAGAGATGGGGCTGATTGAACAGCCGCACACTTCGGCAGGGCGCATTCCTTCGGAAGCTGGGTATCGATATTATGTAGATTACCTGATGAACAAGAGTGACATTCAGGAGGAAGCAAAGCAGCTCATTACCACCACGATTCGTAATAAACGTGAACAGGTAGGAGAAGTGCTGCGCGACTCTATGAAAATGCTGGCCGAGGTCACCAACTGCACTACTGTGATGGTGCTGGATGACAAGCACGGTACTACATTGAAATTACTGCAGTTATTACCGGTAGAGCCGGGAAAAGCATTGATGGTTATCATTATGGAAGATGATAAAATCGAAAATCGTTTTCTGGAGATTCCGGAGTCCATGACGAAAGAGGATCTGGACCTGGTAAGTCTGATGATTAACCAGAATTTAAGAGGTTTGAAGGTGGATGACTGGCAGCGTCATATTCTGGAAAATATTTTTCAGAATCTGCAGCATCAGCGTCAGGTAGTAGATTGTGCACTGGAAATGCTTTCTTCTATTCTGGGGATCCAGAATGCGGATAAAAAGATTTATCTGGAAGGCGGTTTGAACATGCTGTCACAGCCGGAGTTTAAGGATGTGACAAAAGTAAAAAGTCTGTTGCAGTCTTTAGAACAGCAGGAAGTGCTCACCCAGCTGATGGAAGCTGACAATGCAGCAGGTATTACTGTGAAAATCGGTGCCGAAACCGGTGTAGATCAGGTAAAAGACTGCAGTGTGATTGTGGCGGACTATAAAGTAAAAGGTGAAACTATTGGCAAGGTAGGTCTTATTGGTCCTACGCGTATGGATTATGCAACTGCCGTATCTATGCTGAATACTATGGCATTAACGTTGGAAGAGGCATATCAGGAAATAGAATAGGTATACTAGAATATAGTAAATAAAGGAGTGTGACGTGTCACATGACAGAACAGGAAAAAGAAATCCTGGAAGAGGAAGTGAACACAGAAGAAACTGTAGAAAATACAGTAGAAGATGCTGCAGAAGAATCTGCTGAAGCGGAAGCAGCAGAAGCTTTAGATGCAAATGTGCTGCAGGCACAGCTGGATGAGCTGAATCAGCGTTTTCTGCGTACAGCGGCGGATTTTGAAAACTACAAGCGCCGTACTGCACTGGAAAAGGATGACTTGCTGAAATACAGCAATGCCAAAATCATTGGTGAAATCCTGCCGGTGCTGGATAACTTCCAGCTGGCATTGAAAACTACCAGCGACAACAAGGAAGTGCAGAATGTCGTAAAAGGGGTAGACATGATTTACCGTCAGCTGCTGCAGGTATTAGAAGCTGCAGGGATGACGAAAATCGAAGCTGTGGGTCATGCATTTGACCCGAACCTGCATGAGGCAATTATGCAGGTAGATGATGACAGTGTACCGGAAGATACAGTAGTAGAAGAACTGAGAGCCGGTTACATGCTGAAAGAGCGAGTAATTCGCCCAAGTATGGTTAAAGTAAGTAGATAATTTTAGGAGGAAGAATAAAAATGGGAAAAGTAATTGGGATTGACTTAGGTACAACAAACTCTTGCGTAGCAGTAATGGAAGGCGGCGAAGCCGTTGTAATTCCTAACACTGAAGGGAACCGCACCACACCATCTGTAGTGGGTGTATCCAAATCCGGCGAACGTCTGGTAGGTCAGGTAGCAAAACGTCAGGCAGTAACCAACGCTGACAATACAGTAAGCTCCATCAAACGTCATATGGGTACAGACTACAAAGTAACTGTAGCAGGCACTGCATATACACCACAGGAAATTTCCGCTATGATTCTGCAGAAACTGAAAGCAGACGCAGAAGCATATCTGGGTGAAAGCGTAACAGAAGCAGTTATTACTGTACCTGCTTACTTCACCGACAGCCAGCGTCAGGCTACGAAAGACGCAGGTAAAATCGCAGGCTTAAACGTACTGCGTATCATCAACGAACCAACTGCAGCTTCTCTGGCTTACGGTATGGACAAAGGCGATGATCAGACTGTACTGGTATTCGACTTAGGCGGCGGTACATTCGACGTATCCATTCTGGAACTGGGCGATGGTATTTTTGAAGTAAAAGCTACCAGCGGTAACAACCGTCTGGGCGGTGATGACTTCGACGAAAAAATCATCGACTGGATGATCGTTGAATTCAAAAAAGAAACAGGGATTGACCTGTCTGCTGATAAAACAGCAATGCAGCGTTTAAAAGAAGCTGCTGAAAAAGCAAAAATTGAATTATCCAACGTAACAAGCTCCAACATCAACCTGCCATTCATCACTATGAATGAAAACGGTCCACAGCATTTAGACCTGACTCTGACAAGAGCAAAATTTGATGAACTGACAGCTGATCTGGTAGAAAAAACAATGGGTCCAACTCGTCAGGCTCTGAAAGACGCTGGCCTGACAGCAAACGATATTCACAAAGTAATCCTGGTTGGTGGTTCCAGCCGTATTCCTGCAGTTCAGAATGCAATTCAGAACCTGCTGGGCAAAGAACCATTCAAAGGTATCAACCCTGACGAATGCGTAGCTCTGGGTGCAGCAATTCAGGGTGGTGTTCTGGCCGGTGAAGTAAAAGACGTAGTACTGTTAGACGTAACACCTCTGTCCTTAGGGATTGAAACACTGGGCGGCGTATTCACCAAAATCGTAGAACGCAACACCACAATTCCTGTATCTCGTCAGCAGGTATTTACTACAGCTGCCGACAATCAGACATCTACCGATATCCATGTACTGCAGGGCGAACGCGAAATGGCACAGTACAACAAAACTCTGGGCCGCTTCACACTGATGGATATCCCACCGGCTCCACGTGGTGTGCCACAGATTGAAGTAAAATTCGATATTGACGCAAACGGTATTGTAAATGTATCCGCAAAAGATCTGGGTACCGGTAAAGAACAGCGTATCACCATCAAATCCAGCAGCGGTCTGAGTGATGCAGAAATCGATCAGATGATTAAAGATGCTGAAATGAACGCAGAAGCAGATAAAAAACGCAAAGAAGAAGTAGATATCCGCAACAATGCAGATGCTATGGTATTCCAGGTAGAAAAAACTCTGAAAGATATGGGTGACAAAGTAGATGCTGCTGAAGTAGCTGATATCAACAAAGCGAAAGATGATCTGAAAGCTGCACTGGAAGGCAATGACACCGCTGAAATCAAAGCAAAAACAGAAGCACTGCAGGATGTACTGTACAAAATGACAGAAAAAATGTATGCACAGGCACAGGCTGCACAGGGCGCTGACATGGGCGGCTACAGCCAGTCTGCTCCAAACGAAGACGGCGTGTATGACGCAGAATACAAAGAAGTGTAATGCAAACATTGTTGATGTAAAATAAATCATGCATAGAAAAAGCGCAATATTGGTATTGCGCTTTTCTGTGTAATAGATAAACGGGTATAGAGCGAGTAAAAGAGGAGGACCAGGCGTGGCAAAGCGTGATTATTATGAAGTGCTTGGCGTAGAAAAAACAGCCAGCGACGATGAACTGAAAAAAGCCTATCGAAAACTGGCCAGACAATATCATCCCGATGTAAACCCGGGAAATGCAGAAGCAGAAGAAAAATTTAAAGAAATCAACGAAGCATATGAAGTGTTATCCGATTCCGGCAAACGTGAACAGTATGACCGATTTGGTCATGACGGCCCTGGCGGGTTCGGCGGCGGTGCCGGCGGCTTTGGTGGATTTGGCGGCGGCGACTTCGGCGGCATGAACGATATCTTTGATATGTTCTTTGGCGGCGGATTCGGTGGCGGTCAGCAGCAGAAAGGGCCGCGCAAAGGTGCCGATTTACGTTATGATTTGACAATTGATTTTGAAGAAGCTGTATTCGGTACAGAAAAAACGGTTACTTTGCCAAAATGGGAAAGCTGCGGTACTTGTAAAGGCAGCGGTGCCAAACCGGGCACCAGCCCAACGACTTGCAGCCGATGCAACGGTACAGGGCAGATTTACACTGTACAGAAAACACCATTCGGTCAGATGCAGACAGCCAAAGTGTGCCCGGAATGCGGTGGCACAGGCCAGGTTATCAAAGATCCATGTCCGGAATGTAACGGCAAGGGTAGAAAACGCATCAATAAAAAACTGGAAATCAAAGTGCCTGCAGGTGTGGATACCGGCTCCCGTCTGCGCATGAGCGGTGAAGGCGATCCGGGTGAACTGGGTGGACCGAACGGCGATTTGTACATCTATATCAATGTACGTCCACATGCAATCTTTGTGCGTGACGAAGATGACATTTATATGGAACAGGAAATCAACATTGCACAGGCAGCATTGGGTGCTGATGTACAGGTAGAAACATTGGAGGGGAAAGTAACACTGACAATCCCTGCAGGTGTACAGACCGGTGCCAAATTCCGCATGAAAGGCAAAGGCGTGAAGAATATCAAAGGCTACGGCAAAGGCGATCAGTATGTTACCATCCGTGTGGTAACACCAAAGAGCCTCACAGCCGAACAGCGTGACCTGCTGGAAAAACTGAAT
>JAGARS010000145.1 GCA_017622155.1 Peptococcaceae bacterium | reverse complement strand
CGTGGCAGACGAAAGTCTGACAAAGGTAAACAATAGAGGGAATGTCCAGAGCCAATGAGGAAAGGAAATTTGTAAACTGCCTGTTTATTTTGATATAATTTATTATTCTTTCCGCGTCTTCTGCACTGCGAAATGCTCTTCCGGTGCGCCCAATAGCGCCAGCAGGTCATCACAGAAAGCGGTGAGTTTCATATCAGCTACGAAAGGCTGAGAGCGATTTAAACTTTTTAGATATGCAATCACATCTAACGCAGAGGTGATTGCATTTTCTTTTTGCGCATCCAGCTCGGCGTCCTCGAAGCCGTGCCGTCCCGGAGCACGTACCGATAAAAACTGGCGATTGCGGTAATACTCCGCTTTGTTGATCCGTTCCGACTGATACTGCCGTGCCAGTGTCTGATTGTACTGCCCGCCGGATACACGAAAATAGACGCTGCACAAATCTTTGGCATCGGCCAGTGCATGATGAATTACCGGCTCGTCCAGCTCACAGATGTGCTTCAGCTTTTCCAGCCCAATCGGAAGCGCAGATTGAAACAGCAGCCCGGAAAGATAGCCGTCCACTGCCTGCAGCATAGCGATAAAATTTGTCAGGCCGGGTACAGGCTGATGGCGTTTCTGGTCTTTCAACAGCATCTGGCGGTCTGTATCACCGAATACATAAATCTGTGCGAAATCATACTGTTTACAAAATGCAGCCGCTTGCTTCATGACTGTTTCAAAATTGTCGGATGCGTCGATTTCTTCCTGTGTTAAGCCGGTGAGATTTTTGCAGAAACCGGTCAGAATTTGATTGTGCGCAGGTCGAATGGTATGATAAAAGGTGTCCACCGGTTCACCGGTTTCTCGCTTGACGACCAGAAGCCCTGCCGACAATATTTCCTGTCCGTATGCTACATCAAAATCACGATCCTCAGCCATACCGCCGCAGGTATATTCAAAATCTGCGAAACATAAATACTCCGATTCCGCCTGCAGCGCCTGGGGCTGCTCGTCCCGTACACGATGAATGGCAGCTACCGATGTTTTGTCAGGCAGATTGTGAAAGCCTGTAATCAGCTCTTCCGTGCCGTCATGATGCTTTACGATATATTTGCGTTCAGAAAGCTTTGCCGAATTGCTTTTGCCGTTTTGATGCGGCTTGGTTTCTTTGATTAGGCGAATAGAGCGCACCTGCGTTTGCGGAGGCAGATTGTGTGTGCCGATGATTTCCTCTTTGGAACCGTCGAAATATGTCACTTTATATCTTCTGTGTTCTGCTTTCATAATTGCGCTCCTTTCTGATAATGGTGGTCACCCAAAGCAATAATCGGAATCGTTGACAAAATCAGAATAAAGCCTACGAAATCCAAAAATGTCAGCGGTACGGCCAGAATCAGCACCGAGATAAACATAGAAGCCACAGGCTCTACTGCCGACAAAATACTGGCAGTGAGGCTGCCTACCAGCCGTGCCCCTGCCTGATAAAAGCAGAAGGACAAAATCGTGCCGAACAGCACCACACCGCCTACATACAATAGCAGCGGCGCTGTCAGATCTACATAGATGGTCCACGGCTTGAACAGCACTATGGTGGCAACACCGCCCACCACCATGCCCCAGCCGATAACACCGAATAAATCGTGCTTAGCCATGAGCCTTGCCGGCTGAACGGTATAAATGGCAAAGGTAACAGCGCACACCACACCCCAGAACAATGCCTTAGGCGTTACCACCAGGCTGCCCGGCTCAAGATGGGTGGCACACACATACGCCCCGGCCACTACCAGCAGCACAGATGCGGTTTCATACAAATGGGGCAGCCGCCGTTCTTTGCACAGCATGTACAGCAGAATAGGAATCGGCGACATATACGACAATACCGTAGCCAGGGCTACATTGGAATACTCAATGGATGTGTAGTAGGAATACTGGCACATCGCCGAGCCCAACAGCCCGAAGATGAAGATATCTTTGATATCCTGCTTGTCTTTCCAGATTGCCAGCACAGGCTTGCCGCGAAAGGCAGAGAACAATACCAGCAGTACCCCGGCGGTTGTTAAGCGAATGGGCACAATCCAGTTGGATGTGACATGGCAGTACTGAAACAGGCATTGCGCACAGGCGCCGCCCATTGCCCAGAAAATACCGCCGCTGATGGCCAGTATATATCCAATGGTGAGAGATTTTTTTTCAAAATGAAGCAGTTGATTCTTTTGTTTTACCATGATGAGGACCTCTTTTTCGTAAAATGAAGCATACCATATATGATACTGCAAGAATCACCAAAAGTACAGTATAAAAATAACACCGACAAAGAATATGCCTGATAAAAGCATGCTCATTTGTCAGTGCTGCAAAGGATATTGTCGGCAGAAAATAAACCTGTTATAATAAAATCAACAAGAAAAGAATTATTTCCAGGTCGGAGGGAATGAAACACGACAGGAGGTACGGACTATGAGAAAGAAATATTTTATTGCATTTTGCTTGCTGCTTGTATGTTTCTTTTTGGCAAATTTTTATACAGCATATATAGAGACACACTTTAAGGAAGAAGAAATTACGGAATCCTTTTGTCGTGAAATAATTCTGAAAAACTATGTCGACCCGAAACCGAGTGTAGAAATTGTAGGCATAGAAAAGGTTGGAAATGTAATCTGTGTAGGATATTTGATGGGCACAGAAATTAAACATGGCGATAGACTGATTTTTGTAAAAAATGATACAGAAAATAGTAGATATGTTTTAACGGAAACCTATGCAACAAGGATGTTGGAAGAAGAAGAGAAGATATCAATTTGTTCTTTTGGTGGAGACTTGGCTGAGTATTACGTTGTACTTAGCCACAATCCGCAGCTTACTGCGATTGAAGTCGTGCAAGATGGCGAAAAAACACTGATACCGGTTAACAAGAACCCATCAATGACGTTAGTTAAGATTCCAAGCAAAAAAAGGAGTTCGTATTTTAGCATAAATTATGTGCTGGAGCAAAATTAATAGTTTAAAAAAACAAATGGTACCGCCCAACAAGCCTTTGCACTTTTGCAGAGGCTTATTTTTTGCAATACTGCACAATGGGGTATATTACCAGAATGTTCATAATATTTCCAGAAAAATATGGACAAGCAGTACGATTCATTGTAAAATATATACATTCCCCATACATCTTATTAATGGATTTACTTGAAACAAACTACTATTCACACTAGCATATGCAGCCAAATAATTATTTATGGAGGTGCTGCTTATGTCGGCCAACAGAGAATACAAAGACAGTGTATTTTCTCTTTATTTAAGTGATCCGCAGCGTTTGATTGATGTATATAATGCTGTGGCAAAAACCGATTATCCACCGGATACGCCGGTGGAAATCAACACATTAACTGATGTACTATACAAAAATCAAATCAATGATTTGTCATTTGTATTAGACGGTCAAGTGGTGGTGCTAATTGAGCATCAGTCCACCATCAATGAAAACATGGCATTGCGATTGTTTTTATACAGTGCCAGAGTGTACGAGAAGATTACCAAGCAGAAGCCATTGTACAAACGGAAGCGAGTAAAAATCCCTGTGCCGCAGTTTATTGTGCTGTATAATGGTAATGAACCGTTTCCGGAATATATGGAGCAGAAATTATCGGATAATTACATTGTAGAGCAGGAAAACCCGCAGTTGGAGTTGAAAGTAAATATATACAACATCAACTATGAAATGAATGCAGAGATTGTACAGAGAAGTAAAAGTCTTAGCCAGTACAGTCGGTTTATCGGGAAAATCAAAGAAAATTTAGCGGATGGTTTGACTTTGGAAGAGTCCATTCAGCAGGCAATCGAGTATGGTATTACGCATGATATTATGCGTGAGTTTTTGGAAACAAATGGAACGGAGGTGGCAAACATGCTGTTAAGTGGATGGAACATGGATGAGGCGTTGACTGTATCTAAGGAGGAAGGCTACGAGGACGGATTTGAAGATGGCTTTGCCGGTGGGGAAAAATGCGAACGCGAGAATAATATTTGCAAATTGAGCAGTAAGTTGTCACCAGAGGAGATTGCGGAAACATTGCAGCTGCCATTAGACTATGTATTAGATGTATTGGAAAAAGAATAACACTACTCAACAAGCCTTTGCACTTTTGCAGAGGCTTGTTTTTTGTAATACTGCACAATGGGGGATATTACCATAATATTCATAATATTTCCAGAAATATATATACGGGTGGGGTAGAGTGTGATAAAATATGTATCGGAGAGCAGCCAGGGTTGTACACATGGCGGTTGGACGGTTTTGCTCCTGAGAAAAGGAGGGATGCCATATGATGATATTGGATATCGTAATGTGTGTGATTGCATTATGCCAGTTGATTGTAATGGTTATCGCCTTATTCCAGAGCAAGTAAAAAGGCGTTTTTGTGATAAACAAAAAACCACTCCGTCTGCCCTGAACAAGTGACGGAGTGATCTAACACTACAAGGGGCAAGCCGTTCGGCCTGCTCTCTATTTCTATTATTATACTATCACATTCGGTTTTATGCGTCAAGAAAAAATACATAAATTGGAATGATACAGTTAAGCCTTTATCCTATTACGTATCTGAAAGAAAAATATCCCGGCTATAAATGCATAGCCGGGATTTGTTGTGCTTATGTGTAATGATTAGCGTTCGGTTGCAGTGATGTTGTTGTTTTTTACCACTACGTCATGGGAGCCGCCTTCTACGATACTGGTAGCGGATACCAGTGTCAGGCGTGCTTTCTGCTGCAGTTCCGGAATGGTCAGTGCGCCGCAGTTGCACATGGTGGAGCGAACTTTTGCCAGGGTTACGCCTACGTTGTCTTTCAGGGTACCTGCATATGGTACATAGGAGTCAACGCCTTCTTCGAAGGACAGTTTGCCTGCGCCGCCCAGGTCATAGCGCTGCCAGTTGCGTGCACGGTTGGAGCCTTCACCCCAGTATTCTTTCATGTATGTGCCGTTGATGATTACTTTGTTGGTTGGGCTTTCTTCGAAACGGGAGAAGTAACGGCCCAGCATTACAAAGTCAGCACCCATAGCCAGTGCCAGTGTGATGTGGTAGTCGTGCACGATACCGCCATCAGAGCAGATTGGGATATAAACACCGGTTTCTTCGAAATATTCGTCACGTGCTTTTGCTACTTCGATTACAGCAGTAGCCTGACCACGGCCAATGCCTTTGGTTTCACGGGTGATGCAGATGGAGCCGCCGCCGATACCAACTTTGATAAAGTCAGCGCCTGCATCAGCCAGGAAGCGGAAGCCTTCACGGTCTACAACGTTGCCGGCACCGATTTTTACAGTGTCGCCGTATTTTTCACGTACCCATGCGATGGTACGGCTCTGCCATTCGGAGAACCCTTCGGAGGAGTCGATGCACAGTACATCTACGCCTGCGTCTACCAGAGCAGGAATGCGTTCAGCGTAGTCACGGGTATTGATCCCTGCGCCTACTACATAGCTTTTGTTTTCGTCCAGCAGTTCCAGTGGATTTTCTTTGCGGGAATCATAGTCTTTACGGAATACGAAATACAGCAGGTGCTGGTTTTTGTCTACCAGAGGCAGAGCGTTTAATTTGTTGTCCCAAATGATATCATTTGCTTCTTTCAGAGTGGTGTTTTCGTCACCGCAAATCAGTTTATCAAATGGTGTCATAAATTCAGAAACTTTTGTATCCAGAGCCATGCGGCTTACGCGATAGTCGCGGCTGGTAACGATACCCAATAATTTGCCGTTGCTGGTACCGTCATCTGTAACAGCCATAGTGGAGTGCCCATTTTTTTCTTTCAGTGCCACTACATCAGCCAGAGTGTCATCCGGTTTGATGTTGGAATCACTTACTACAAACCCTGCTTTGTAGTTTTTTACACGGCTAACCATAGCAGCTTCGTTTTCGATAGACTGGGAGCCGTAAATGAAAGATACGCCGCCTTCTTTTGCCAGTGCAATTGCCATATTATCATCAGATACGGACTGCATGATAGCAGATACCATAGGGATGTTCATGGAGATTGCAGGTTCTTCCCCTTTTTTGAATTTTACCAGAGGGGTTTTCAGAGATACTTTCGCAGGAATACACTCAGAGGAAGAGTACCCCGGTACTAATAAGTATTCGCCAAATGTGTGAGATGGTTCTTCAAAATAATAAGCCACAGTAAAATCTCCTTTTCTTTTAAATTTTGTTTTCATTTTTACCTTGTTGTATACGTTCTCTTATCGGCATCTAAAGAGATGTCTTAATTGATTTATTATATCTCTAAATAGAGCCTTTTGCAATGCAAAAAGCGAAAATTTTTTTAGATTGTGCAAAATGTTGCAAAAACTTTTTCATGTTAGATATTTGCGCTTGAAAAATGATAGAAAAAAGAGATTGCTGCCTGGAGCAATCTCTTTGAAGTGTTGTGTTGTCTGATTACATCAGATCGGCATGCGGCATGCTCTGCAGTTTTTTGGCATGAAGTTTCTGCAGTACCAGAACGATACCAACCAGTACAATACCGCCGATATCGGTAGCAATACCCGGAATAATCAGCATCAGCCCGCCAGCCAGTGCTGCGATACGCAGAATTGGATTTACATTGGCGAATACATAGCCTTCAACGGCAATGGCCACACCGAACATCCCGACGAATGCGGTAAGTGTTACAGTGATGACTTCAAGCGGTCCGCTTGCAGGAATTACCAGCAGAGCCGGGTTCAGCGCAAATACATACGGAATGATAAACGCTGCAATTGCCAGCTTGGTAGCCTGTACCCCTGTTTTCAACGGGTTGCTTCGCGCAATTGCGGAACCGGCATAGGCTGCCAGTGCAACAGGCGGTGTAATATCGGCTACGATCCCGAAGTAGAATACGAACATATGGGCAGGCAGCAGGTCAATGCCCAGTTTCAATACAACCGGTGCGGTGATGGTTGCCATAATTACATAGTTGGCAGTAGTAGGTACACCCATACCTAACACGATGGAAGCAATCATAGTGAAGAACAGTGCCAAGAGTACGTTGCCGCCGCTCAGTGCCAGTAACCCGCCGGCCAGTTTCAGGCCGATACCGGTTAAGGTTACAATCCCTACAATGCAGCCTGCAACGGCACAAGCAATTGCTACACCGATGATATTACGCGCACCGGCTTCCAGTGCATCCAGAAAGGTGTGCAGGCTCATACGGGTTTCTTTGCGGAACATACTCACGATAATTGCTACCAGAATTGCCATCAACGCAGAACGAGCCGGTGTATAGCCGGTCATCATCATGTATACCAGCACTACCAGCGGCAGCAGCAGGTACCAGTAGCTGAACATCAGCTTGAAGAAGTTTGGAATTTCTTCAGGCGGCAGCCCTTTCAGACCATAGCGCTGCGCTTCTAAATGTACCATAATCATGATACCGGAGAAGTACAGGAATGCAGGTACAATGGCCGCGATAATAATATTGGAATATGGGATATTTGTCATTTCTGCCATCAGGAATGCGGCAGCCCCCATAATCGGCGGCATAATCTGCCCGCCGGTGGAAGCAGCAGCTTCTACTGCAGCAGCAAATTCCGGACGGTAGCCCATACGTTTCATCATTGGAATGGTAAAGCTCCCGGAGCCTACCGTGTTCGCTACAGAGCTGCCGGTAATGGTACCCTGCAGCGCACTGGAGATAACCGCTACTTTCGCAGGACCGCCGGTGGCTTTCCCTGCAATACTGTTGGCGATATCAATGAAGAACTGACCAATCCCGGTGCGTTCCAGAAATGCACCGAACAGAATAAACAGGAAAATAAATGTGGAACATACAGCAAGCGGTGTCCCGATAATCCCTTCAGTCGTGAAATACAGATGGGTAGCGATACGTTCCAGCCCAAAGCCGCGGTGCCCGAAGTATCCCGGAATGGAAGCGCCGAAATAAGCATAGAGGATAAACAGCCCGACAACAACCAAGATTGGAATGCCTACTACGCGACGGCAGGCTTCGAATAATAACACAATAGCAACCATAGCTACCGCAATATCAATAGAGGTATAGTTCCCTGCCTGTGCTACCAGATTTTCAAAGTTAAAGCCTGTATACAGGAACGATGCAGCACTTACTATGGCCAGCACGATATCATACCATGGCACTTTGTTGGTGTTTTTTGGTGCATCTTTTTTGGCAGGATACAAAATATACGCTAAGAACAGTACAAGCGCAATGAAGGTACTGCGATGTACCTGCGCGTTAAACTGAATGACTGTATTGATAGCTACAGCGAATACAGTGAAGGCAATCAGCATGATTTTAATAATCAAAGCTTTGTTGCCGGCAAAAATACGCACAGCGGATTCGCGGTCGTATTTGGCCATAATCTCGTTGACTTCTTCGGCAGAAATCTCTTCGAGATGGTCATGGACTTCTGAATCAATCTTTTTTTCTTCCATGTGAAGACTCCTTTCGTTGATAAACTAATATGATAAATTGAAAGCTTTACAGATATTTATCCTGGATGGTGAACCGAACACTGGTCAACTCAGGGGCCAGGTCTTTCATATGCCAGGTTTGCTCTCCAATATGTATTAAGGGATCGCTCACAGTGCCCACACGATATACCAGATCCGGAATCTGATAATGAATGTTTTCAATAATCATATATCCATCTTCGTAGGAAAGTGTCTGCCCTTCTTCCAGCTCGGTAGCCACACCGGCACCGAATGCGCGGTAACGGGCGCGGAACAGGCAGATTTCACCATCTTCCAGGCGATAGTATTCTTCTACGTTGCTTTTATTGACGGAATGAATATAAGAAACTGAAAATACACCGTCAGCTTCCAGCGGCTGCTGGAAATATACCTCATCAGTTTCAGCATTGGTCATAACTACACATTGTACCGGATCAGTAAACAGCGGTTTACTGGAAATTATGACAAGTGCTAAAATAACCGCAACCACACACAGTGCGGTTGCGGCATATGTTTTACTAATCTTAGGTTTCATTTAGAAAATGAATGGGTCTGTCGAATAAAATTATTCAACATCTAAGCCCTGTTCAGAGTAGTATTTAGCAGCACCTGGGTGTAATGGTACGGATACACCGTCAACAGCGCTTTCCAGCTTCATTTCTTTCCCTTTTGCGTGAGATTCAGCTACAACATCCAGGTTTTCAAATAATGTTTTGGTCATGTTGTAAACCAGTTCTTCGCTCAGATCAGCTTTTACTACGATAGTAGCTTTTACAGCAACAGTGTTTGCATCAGCAGCTGTTTCATATACGCTAGCTGGAATAGTGAATGCTGTGTAATAGCCGTAGTCAGCGCACAGTTTGTCGATAACAGCCTGGTCTAAGGACAGGATTTTGATATCGTTGGTATGAGCCAGTTCGGTAACAGCTGTGGTAGGAGTACCAGCAGTTACGAATGCAGCATCCAGAGTTTTATCTTTGATACCGTTTGCGGATTCACCGAAGCCCAGGTTACGAACAGTGATTTCATCCAAACCGATACCTGCAGCAGCCAGGATCTGTTTTGCGTTGGATTCAACACCGCTGCCTACGTCACCGATAGATACAGCTTTACCTTTTAAGTCAGCCAGAGTTTCGATACCGGAATCACCGGCTACAACCAGCTGTACAACTTCAGGATATACAGTACCTAATGTAGCAAAGCTTTCGTTTTTGTCTACGCCGGCAAAGCTTTCGGTAGCTGTGTAAGCATAGTACATAACGTCGTTCTGTACCAGAGCAACTTCTGCTTCCCCGTTTTTAATCAGGTTTAAGTTTTCTGCAGAAGCACCGGTAGACTGAACGTCAACTGTTAAACCTTCCACTTTGTCGGTCCACAGAGTGGAAATAGCACCTGCGATTGGATAATAGGTACCGGAAGTACCGCCGGAAGCGAAACTGATTCTTGCAGGATCAGCGGATTCGTTTCCACCGCCGCCGCAGCCTGTCAGGCAGGTAGCCAGCAGCATGATTGCTGTAATGACAGCGATTAGTTTTTTGTTCATTTTGTTCATGACACATGTCTCCTCTCAAAATTGTTTTTTAGATTTTATGCGAATCTTTTTGCATAAAGCTGTATTATTATAATACCAAAATTCATCAGCTGTGTAAATACAATTTTTGCACATATAAACGGCTATTATGGAAAAATACACAAAAAGAACAATTTGTAATAACAGACAGCGCGGATTTTATGCTGAACAGCGGTTTTTTCGCACAGGAATATTGCATTTCTGATTTAATTGCGCTAATATTACAGGTGGAAAATTTGTGTATGCATTTTTCTGCATATTGCATACAAAAAACAATAAAACGATTCGTTGTAATTTAAAATTGAAATTGGTTGATAGAAAAGAGGAGAAGTCTGTGTCCGGAAAATCATTTGTGAAAGGCGCTTTGGTATTAAGTATGGCCGGGATTGCGGCTAAATGCTTAGGCGCGTTGTATCGCATTCCTTTTGCTCGTATCGCATCCGATGAATGTGGTGCAATCTATGGGATGGTGTATCCGCTGTATAATTTGCTGCTTGCGTTATCCACTGCGGGCATTCCGCTGGCTATTTCAAAACTGGTGGCCGAATATGAGGAGCAGGGCAAGTCGGGTATGAGCCTGCGGATATTGAAACTGTCACTTTTGGTGTTAGCTGCCATTGGTATTGGTGTGGCAGTTGTGATATTTGTCAATGCCGAATGGATTGCTGTGAATATTTTACCGAATGAACCTCGTGCAGCGCTGAGTTTAAAAGCCATTGCACCGGCAATGATATTTACCTGTATTCAAGCTGTATTCCGCGGGTATTTTCAAGGTCTGCAGGAAATGGTGCCGACAGCATTATCGCAGATTACAGAGCAGTTCGTGCGTGTGGCTGTTATTTTTGCGGCATTGTTCTTGCTGATGCCATATGGTGATGAAATTACAGCGGCCGGTGCTACTGCCGGTGCTGCGGTAGGAAGCTGTGCAGCATTGGTGCTAATGCTAACATTGTTTGTGCTGTATCGTCGTAAACATAAAAATACAATGCCAATGGACAATTTAACAGAATCCATCAGCAACAGTCAGG
>JAGARS010000144.1 GCA_017622155.1 Peptococcaceae bacterium | reverse complement strand
GCCGGGTGCTTCTTGGCCACCATCTTCCGACAGCGAAAACTTGTATGTAGTTGACGGTGTATAGCCTGCAAGCGTAAGTATGGGTGCTGCATTGAGAGATATGGAGCAGTATATCTATGCAGATGTAAACGTTGAAGAAGCAGTTATCACCAAAGGTGAAAGTCATGATAATGGTGCAGGATGCATCATCACCGATTTGGATGATATGGCTGACGAAGGTGTTGTAAACATGGGAAAAAATTCCAAAGCGATGGAAGCTCTGGATAAAGCGCTGAACCGTAAAAAAGTAACCGCTATTATGCGTACTCTGGATGAAGGTGACTTCGGTACTGTAATCGGTGACAGAGCAAACAAAACTCCTCTAAAACCTGCGAAAAACTGGCCAAATGCGAAAGAAGGCGCAAAAGAATTTGCTATCATGCTGTGTGGCGGTGCAAAACGCTGGATCTGTTTGGTGGAACCAAATGAAAACGGTGTATTCGATACTGTGAAAATCTACAAAAAGAAACAGGATGAACAGCCATTGGCAGTTGTGAAAAATAACGAATTGGTAAAAGACATCATCGACACAGTTCCTTATAAAGATGGTACAACAAGAGCAATCCGTTCCGTACGTGTATTTAACATGGCGGAAGATGGTTCTAGTGTACAGCTGTGGGTGAGCGTTGCTATGGATATTGACAATGGTGACGCACTGTTCCATCCAAAGAGCTTCTACAAAGAAATTGCTGAAAACGTTGACTATGTACAGCCGGTTATGATTACACTGGGTGCGAAAGAAGTCGTTGTACGTAACATCATGCAGCCAAGCTGGGAAGTATACACCCAGTGGCAGGCGGATTGCTTGAAATATGCCATCGAAGAAAAAGGCATGGAAGTAATCTTCTCGCATATCCACAATGTAGACAACATGGCGCACGTAGTCTGGAACTGGTCTGCTGAACGTGACTATCAGGCACTGGAAGAAAGTCCTGAATCTTATGTACAGTTCATGGAAAATGCATATCTGGATACCGATAAATATCTGGGCAACTTCCTGTATCTGTTGGATGAAGACTGGACAATCTTTATCGTATCTGACCACGGTCTGCTGGTAAGTGAAGAACTGCCTCCAACACTGGGCGACCCATTTGGTGTAAATGCTGGTGTAATGAGCACATTGGGCTACACTGTACTGAAAAAAGATGCAGATGGTAACGAAATTCCTGAAATTGACTGGACACAGACAAAAGCAATTGCAACTCGCGGCAATCATATCTGGATCAACCTGAAAGGCCGTAATGCAACCGGTATTGTAGAGCCGGAAGACAAATATGAACTGGAACGCGAAATCATTGACGCTCTGTATGCATACCGTGATCCGAAATCCGGTAAACGTGTAGTAGGTATGGCAATGCGCAATAAAGAAGCTGCTGTAATTGGTATGAGCGGTCCTGACTGCGGTGATATCATCTACTTCCTGGATGAAGGCTGCAACCGTGTACATGGTGACTCTCTGTCCACATACTTTGGATTGAACTATACATCTGTATCTCCAATTTATATTTCTGCCGGTAAAGGTCTGAAAAAAGGCTGCTTGACTGATCGTGTAATTCGTCAGGTTGACTTTGCTGCTACTTTAGCACACTTAGGCGGCGTAAGAATGCCTGCACAGTGCGAAGGTGCTCCAATCTATCAGATTTTAGAAGAAGAAATGTAATATAGACGCTTATCACTGACTGTTTATGTAAAAAATAAAAGTGTGATAAATAAAAGAATGGAGCTCGGAATTCCGGGCTCCATTTTTGTATCTTGTATGTTTTATATTAGCAATATGCTTTGCATTATTGTTGATAGTATTCTTCTTGAATGATGGTTTTCAACTGTTCCATGTTGTTTATAATAATGCCTTTTCCCTGACGTGTAATAATGCCGTTTTTTTCTAATTGGGTGAGGCATTTTACTACATTTGCTTTATGGGTGCCTACATAAAGTGCCATATCGGTACGGCTAGGAAGTTGTCGCACAATGATTCTGTCATGTTCATCTGTCAGAGTGCTAGCTTGCGCTAGGTTGTAAAGCAGTTTGCATATTTTCCCTTTATTACTGCTGCCGCCGATATCCAGTACACGTTCAGCCATTAACCCTAATCGGCGATGAGTGCTTTCCCAGAGCTGATTAATTAAATGTTCATCAAATACAATACCTTGCAGCATTTGTTTGGTATTCACATAATAGATTTCACTGTCTTCAATTGTTTCTAGAAGCATAGAAACATTTGGATATCCACAAACACAGGAGTTTTTTTCTTTTAAATAATAAAGCAGTCGTTCTACACCGACCTCGTTGAAAATAGACAGCTTAACGAGGCCAGAATAGAGATATAAACTGTATTCGGAAGAAGCATCTAATATAATCTGTGTGTTTTTGGGATATTTTTTAATTACGGATGCATTTTTTTTCATAAAGGCATCTTTCTGTACAATCGAAAGAGGTTCTTGCGGTGTTTCATCAAAATATGGGATATGAATGTCCATGGTAATTCCTCCTTGAGAGGTTTAAAACAGAATTGATAATATTTTATATATCAGTATACCATAT
>JAGARS010000143.1 GCA_017622155.1 Peptococcaceae bacterium | reverse complement strand
GTTGGAACAGCGCCGGTATGCTTTTGGTGCGGTGATTTTTTACAATGGGCAGGAATACCGTTTTAGCGGCAGCGACAATGATATTGATTTGGCAGATATGCGCAATGTAGCCGGTGAAATTATGGGCGCAGAGCGTGCTTTTGCCTTTGCATTGGAGGAAGGTGCAAAGCTGCTGCATGTATATCATGATTACGAAGGTGTTGCCAAATGGTGTACCGGGGAATGGCAGGCTAAAAAGCCGGGCACACAGGCATATCGTGCTGCTTATCTGGCTACGAAAGCGAGAGGGCTTGAGATTGTATTTCACAAAGTGAAAGGTCATTCCGGCAATACGTATAACGAGCTTGCAGATCATCTGGCCAAATCTGCGCTGGGGATTGGATAGCACTGCATAAATAAGAAGCAAATAAATATTATAAAGATTTAATTTTCTGATACAATCCATACTTGAGAAAATGTTCTTGCGTTTATTGCGCAAACCGTTTATGATATAGGTATAGGCAATCAGTGAAAGGAACAAGGGAGGTCATTACATGTTCGGTTACATTGCTAATATTGGTATTCCAAGTTTGATTCTGATTTTAGTTATTGCTTTGGTTATCTTTGGGCCTGGCAAACTGCCTGGTGTAGGTAAAGCTTTGGGCGAAAGCATTCACGGCTTCAAAAAAGGCATTGCCGGTGATGATGTACAGGAAGCAGAAGTGAAAGAAGTAAAAGAAGAAGAAAAATAATAAAGCAAAACTGCCGTCCCGTTCAGGGGCGGCAGTTTTTTTGCCTGAATGGTATTTGTTTGAACGGTAAAAGAATGCCCCTGCTTCGAGAGCAGGGGCATTTGCTGTATATGCATGATAATTAAGCATCAATTGTGGAAATTGTAAATGTGGTTTCTTCTAAAACATCTAACAATGCATTTACAGTATCCAGAGAAGTAAACATTGTTACATTGTATTCTGTTGCAATCTGACGCAGCTGTGCACCGTCACCTTCGCCATCGGCATCAGCCGCTTTGGTATTGATGAAGTAAGCGATATGGCCCTGACGCAATGCGTTTGGAATTTCGTCGCTGCCATCACTGATTTTTGCAAATGCACGCGTACGAATGCCATGTTCTTTCAAGAAATTAGCTGTACCTACAGTAGCTTCGATATTGAAGCCCAGCTGATAGAATCGTTTGATCAGCGGCAGAGCTTCTTCTTTGTCAGAATCGGCGATAGTAGCAAATACAGTACCGTAATTCTGCAGACGCATACCGGAAGCCTGTAATGCTTTGTATACGGCACGGGTCATGGTACGGTCATAGCCGATTGCTTCCCCTGTAGATTTCATTTCCGGAGACAGATAAGCATCTAAGCCGCGAATCTTGTTGAAGGAGAATACAGGCGCTTTTACATAGAAGCGGTCTTTTTCTTCCGGATAGATATCAAAGATGCCCTGTTCTTTCAGGCTCTTGCCTAAGATTACTTCGGTTGCAATATCAGCTAAGGAATAGCCGGTTGCTTTAGACAGGAACGGAACAGTACGGGAAGAACGAGGGTTTACCTCGATGATATACACGTTGTCTTCGCTGTCTACGATAAACTGGATATTGAACAGCCCTACAATACCGATACCTAAGCCCAGTTTCTTCGCATACTGCAAGATGATGCCTTTTACCTTGTCAGAAATGGAGAATGGAGGATAAACAGAGATAGAGTCACCGGAGTGAACACCGGTACGTTCAATCAGTTCCATGATACCCGGTACAAATACATCACGACCATCGCAGATAGCATCGATTTCTACTTCGCGACCCTGGATGTATTTATCAACCAGAACAGGTTTGTCTTCGTCGATTTCTACAGCTGTTTTCAGGTAATGACGCAGCTGTTCTTCGTTGGCTACAATCTGCATTGCGCGGCCGCCCAGTACGAAGGAGGGACGTACCAGTACAGGATAGCCGATTTCAGCAGCCGCAGCTACACCGTCTTCCATATTGGTTACTGCTTTCCCTTTTGCACGAGGAATATCTAATTCATTCAGCAGATTTTCGAATGCATTGCGGTCTTCTGCACGGTCGATTGCAGCACAGTCAGTACCGATGATTTTTACGCCGCGGTCAAAGAGAGGCTGTGCCAGGTTGATAGCAGTCTGGCCGCCTAAAGATGCAATAACACCTTCCGGTTTTTCAAACTCAACAATGTTCATAACATCTTCCGGAGTTAATGGTTCGAAATACAGTTTATCTGCGGTGGTGTAGTCTGTAGATACAGTTTCCGGGTTGTTGTTGATAATAATTGCTTCGTAACCGGCATTTTTGATGGTCATAACAGCGTGTACTGTGGAGTAGTCGAACTCAATACCCTGACCGATACGAATCGGGCCGGAACCCAGCACGATAATTTTCTTTTTGTCTGTTAAGCGAGAATCGTTTTCGCCTGTGTAGGAAGAATAGAAGTAAGGGATGTATGCGCCTGTATGGCAGGTATCAACCATTTTGAATACAGGGAACAGATTGTGTTCTTTGCGCATGTTGTAAACATCCAGTTCTTCGCATTTCCACAAACGGGCAATGTATTTATCGCTGAAGCCCATCTGTTTTGCTGCAGCCAGAATTTCTGTATCTTTCTGTACACGCAGTTTTTCTTCCATGTCAATGATATTTTTGATTGCTTCCAGGAAGTATGGTGTAATCATTGTGATTTCGTGAATTTTTTCAATAGAAACACCATGATACAACAGTTCAGCAATTGCGAACAGGTTGTCGGAACGGAATTCACTGATATATTCTAACAGTTCTTCTACGCTCATATCGTTAAATTTGGACAGGTACAGATGATTTGCACCGATTTCCAGAGAACGAATCCCTTTTAAGATTGCTTCTTCCAGATTGGAACCAATGCCCATTACTTCACCGGTTGCTTTCATCTGGGTGCCCAGTTTGTTGGTAGCAGATGCAAATTTGTCAAATGGGAAGCGAGGCAGTTTTGCAATTACATAATCTAATTTTGGTTCATAAGCCGCAGTGGTGTTGGCAATCTGGATATCTTCCAATGCCATACCTACAGCAATTTTAGCTGTTACACGTGCAATCGGATAGCCGGAAGCTTTGCTTGCCAGTGCGGAAGAACGGGATACACGTGGGTTTACTTCGATTAAGTAGTATTCGGATGTATGTGGGTTCAATGCGAACTGTACATTACATCCGCCTGCAATTTTCAGCTCTTTAATCAGCTTGATTGCAGAATCGTTCAGCATTTTTTCGTCTTCTTTGCTCAGTGTCATAATCGGAGCAACTACGCAGGAGTCACCGGTATGCACACCAACAGGGTCGATGTTTTCCATACCGCAGATGGTGATGGCATGGTCATTAGAGTCGCGCATTACTTCGAACTCGATTTCTTTATAGCCTTTTACGGATTTTTCAATCAGTACCTGATGTACAGGAGATAAATTAAATGCGTTGAGACCGATTTCCATCAGTTCGTCGTCGTTGTAGGCAAAACCGCCGCCGGTACCGCCCAATGTGAAAGCAGGACGCAATACTACCGGATAACCGATACGGTTTGCAGCTTCTCTGGCTTCTTCCAGAGAGTAAGTGATTTCAGAAGGAATTACCGGCTCACCGATAGATTCGCACAGTTCTTTGAACAGTTCACGGTCTTCTGCGCGTTCGATAGAAGCACTGGAAGTACCCAGCAGTTCTACATTGCATTCTTTCAGAATACCTTTCTCTTCTAACTGCATAGCCAGGTTCAGCCCTGTCTGGCCGCCGATACCAGGAATAATAGCATCCGGACGTTCATAACGGATAATTTTTGCTACATATTCCAGTGTTAATGGCTCCATATATACTTTGTCGGCAATGATTGTGTCAGTCATGATTGTCGCAGGGTTGGAGTTGCATAAAACAACTTCGTATCCCTCTTCTTTCAGAGCGAGACACGCCTGTGTACCTGCGTAGTCAAATTCAGCAGCCTGTCCGATAACAATAGGACCGGAGCCGATGATCAGAATCTTTTTAATATCAGTTCTTTTAGCCATCGATTTTTTACCTCCTGAATTATATATAATAAAATGAGTACTTTTCTGTTAAAATGCACCTTGTACGAAACGATACAAGGCAGGTTTCAACATGCCGTACCGGCATTTTTTCCACCCATTATCGTACCATAGCAAATCATGATTGTCAATTAGCACTTGCGTGTATACAAGATAATTCGTTAAAAAATGTAATTTTATTTTGTTTTTTCATGTGATTTTTGCTATTACTTTTTGTTAGAATATGATACAATATTTTGTCAGAATATGCTACAATAATGTGCTGTAATAAAATGAATTTTTAAATTTGAGGTGATACCGTGACAGGGCAGTTTTATATTGTATTGAATCAGGTGCTGGTATTTGGCATTCTGATGCTGATTGGGTTTATTATGGCAAAGGTAAAGGTATTGACACAGGATGTGCTCAATGGCCTGTCCAAGCTCATTGTACAGCTTCTCTTGCCGTGTATGGTGTTTCATCTGATTATAGGAAATGGCATTACCATTGACCATCTCATAGCCAACCGTACCTATGCATTGGGTGCTTTGCTGTTTTTTGCAGTGCTGTGCATTTTAGGCTATGCTATAGCGGGGGCGTGTCATATGCATGCTATGGGCAGAGATATGTTTGCAGTGTGCACCATGTTCTGCAATTCTGGCTTTATGGGCATTCCGCTCATTACATCCATGTTTGCAGGCAACAGCCAGGTAATGGCATGTTTTACACTGTATATTGCCATGGACCAGATTCTGCTCTGGACAGTGGGGCTCTTATTGTGCACCTGGCATGTAAAACGCAGAAACAAAGCAAGTTTTGGCAATCTGATTAATCCGATGCTCATAGCCATTGTGATTGCTATGGCTTTGCTGTATTTCGGCATTTCTCTGCCGCGACCGGTGCT
>JAGARS010000016.1 GCA_017622155.1 Peptococcaceae bacterium | reverse complement strand
CTTCCCCCGCCTATCTCTCTGATTTTAATCTGTCGATTCTATCAAACATTACTCACAATAAAACAGTTTCTACATTTCGTTTAGTTTGCCTGCATTGCTTCCAATGCGATTTCATAATCATCAAAATGATGTTTTACACCATTGATATCCTGATACGTTTCATGCCCTTTACCGGCTAAAAGCACTACATCCCCCGGTTTCGCCATAGCTGTCGCAAATGCAATTGCTTTTCTGCGATCAGGCTCTACGGTATATGCAGCCTCTGTCATATATTCCTGTACGCCCGGCAAAATATCCGCAATAATCTGATCCGGATCTTCGGTACGCGGATTGTCAGAAGTCACTACACAGTAATTGCTCAGTTTTGCAGCCACTTTTCCCATCAGCGGACGCTTGGTGCGGTCTCTGTCTCCGCCGCATCCAAATACAGTAATCACACGACCTTTGGCAAAGGCTTTCGCTGTAGAAATCACATTTTCCAGCCCATCCGGTGTATGTGCATAATCCACAATCACTGTATAATCCTGACTGCCTTATACTTTCTGAAAGCGCCCTGCAATGCCCGGCACCTGTTCTAATGCTTTGATTACATCAGCCACAGGAAATCCCAACGCTTCCCCTACCGCCAAAGCCGCCAGAGAATTATACACATTGAATTTTCCATTCAGCTGCAAGTTTACCGGCAAGCCGTCTACTGTATAGCGCACACCCTCTGCAGTTACCTGTACATCTTCCGCTTTCCAGCTGCCGTCTTTTTCAATCCCATAGGTGATTACCGGTGCATTGGAAGCCACCATAAAATGATTGGACCACGCATCATCGATATTAATGATTGCTGTTTTTGCCAAACCGGCCTTTTCGCCTTTTGCCCCTAAGGTGCGGAACAGCATGGTTTTCGCTTTGCAGTAATTGTCCATGGTTTCATGGTAATCCAAATGATCCTGGGTCAAGTTGGTAAATACCGCCATATCAAAATCACAGCAGGCCACACGCTGCAGCTCTAACGCATGAGAGCTTACCTCCATTACCGCATAGCCAATCCCTTCGTCTACCATTTCCGCCAGCATACGCTGCAAATCCAGCGACTCCGGTGTGGTGCGGCTGCCTTCCAGCACACGGTCGCCAATACGATTATGAATGGTGCCGATAAGCCCTGTCTTGTGCCCTTGTGCTTCGATAATATCACAAATCAGATTGGTGGTGGTGGTTTTCCCGTTGGTACCGGTCACACCAATCAGTTTCAGTTTTTCGCTCGGATGCCCGTAAAATGCACTGCTCATTTCAGCCAGTGCCAAACGGCTGTCTTCTACCAGAATCCATGGATATTCTACCGAACAATATGCCTCGTCACTGATCAAAATAGCAATGGCACCATTGTCCAGCGCCTGACGAATATAGGTATGTCCGTCGGTTTCAAATCCCTTAATTGCAACAAATAAATTTCCCAGCTCCACTTTGCGGGAATCATACTGCACCCCTGTAATCATCATTCCCTGCAAAATGCAATGTTTTTTATAAGTTACCTCCTGCAGTAAATCAGTCAGCACTTTCATATTCATCATAGATGCGCTCCTTTCCGTACTCACACTTTCATCCAGTATATATTTTACACGCAAATCTGCCATCTGTCATTTCTTATTTTGTGATATATCCAATTTATTCTGCACTTTTTTCATAATCCAATCACAGGAAAATAAAACAGCAAAAGAATGGATGATACGCACCCATTCTTTTGATATTCTGCTGTTATATTATGCGGCACCATTGTTCTCGTTGACACCCTCATTCAGAGCCGCCTGTTCCTCTGCTTCCGCCTGTTTGGCTGCTTCTTCCTGCTGACGAATCAGCTCTTCCTGGCGTTTGATTTCTTCAATCTCTTCTGCGGTGTGGAATTCCACAATCAGTGCTGTGCCTGTTTCTACCGGTGTCCCTTCCAGAATACTCTGACCGGTGCACAGCCCGCTGCCATTCATGGTTGCTACCAGACCAATGCCGGAAAGAATCCGATCTACCTCTTTAATCGTTTTGCCATACAGACTTGGCATGATACGTTCTGTACTGTCAGCATTGGCACAATACAGATATACATTGCCTGTCTTCTGCACTTTCGCCCCATCGGCAGGCACATAAGTCAGCAGCGTATCCCCCTGGGATTCTACAATCGGAGTCAGCCCAGCCTGTTTCACAGCTTCAATGGCATCTACCGGATGCATCCCATCCAGTTTTGGCACCACTGCTTCGTCCACTGTGACAGGATCAGAAATCGTCACTGTTTTCGGAATTTCCAGATAACGCAGGGTATCTTCCATGATTTGACGAAATACCGGCCCTGCAGTAGAACCGCCGTGCGCATCGGTAGGTTCATCGACAATCACCAGACATGCAATCTGCGGGTCATCTGCCGGCGCAAAGCCAACAAACGATACAACACGTTCTGTCGAATATCCGCCGGTTTCTGCCACTTTTTCCGCAGTCCCGGTTTTCCCCGCAATACGGTAGCCTTCTACCGCACCCGGCTTCCCGGTACCGCTGGATACTACGGTTTCCAGAATCAAAGATGCCTCATGGGAAGTATCGGCTGAAATAACCTGCCGTACCACTTTCGGCTGGGTTTCGGTCACTGTTTGCCCATCCTGTGATACAACCTTTTCAACAATATACGGCTGCATCAGATAACCGTCATTGGCCACTGCCGAAATCGCTGTAATCATCTGCAGCGGTGTAAACGCATTAGACTGCCCGATTGCCATAGCTGCCAGGTCGTACGGCACAGCAGAAGCCTCCGGTATAATCAGACTATTGGCTTCCCCCGGCAATGTAATACCGGTAGTGCGTGTCATGCCAAAAGCGTCTAAATAATCATAAAATTTGCCCATACCTACCCGGTCGCTTACCGTTACAAATACCGGGTTGCAGGAATTGGCCACCCCTTGCGCAAAGCTTTCCAGCCCATGCCCTGCCGCCTTGTGACAGCGCATACGCATTTTGCCGATATACTGATACCCCGGGCAGTAAAACCCTTCATCAGCAGTAGTTACCCGCTCTTCCAGCGCCATAGCAGTTGTCAGAATTTTGAATGTAGAGCCCGGCTCATACAAACCGTTTACCGCAAAATTATTCCAAAGGCTGCTGTCTACCGCCCCATAATGGTTCGGGTCATAATCAGGATAATTGGCCATAGCGCGAATGGCACCGGTTTTTACGTCCATAATCAGTGCTGTAGCGCGGCTTGCATTCTGCTCTGTCACGACCTCTTTCAGTTCCCGTTCCACTACATACTGAATGGTTTCGTCCAGAGTCAAATAAATATTGCTGCCCGGCTCAGAAGGAATATAGCTTTCTGCCGCATGGGGCACCTCATTGCCTTTG
>JAGARS010000142.1 GCA_017622155.1 Peptococcaceae bacterium | reverse complement strand
TGATGGTTCTCACAATCATCCTACTCAGACCCTTACAGACCTCTTGACCATTCAGCGTACCAAAAAACGTCTGAACAATATGACCATTGGTCTTTGCGGTGACCTGAAATTTGGACGTACCGTTCATTCTCTGGTGGAAGCGATGGCACGCTACACAGGGATTCAGTTCATCTTTATTTCTCCTGAAGAGCTGAAATTCCCGGAATATATTATCGAATCCGAGCTGGACAGCCGCGGCATTCCTTACAAAGAAGTACGCACTCTGGAAGAAGTAATGCCGGAGCTGGATGTACTCTATATGACCCGTGTACAGCAGGAACGGTTCTTCAACGAAGCAGACTATATTCGTCTGAAAGATACTTACATTCTGACACCGGACAAACTGGTGCCTGCCAAAGAAGACCTGACCATTCTGCATCCGCTGCCTCGCGTAAACGAAATCAGCGTAGATGTGGATGACGACCCAAGAGCCTGCTATTTTGCTCAGGCGAAAAACGGCATGTACGTCCGTATGGCACTGATTCTGAAAATGCTGGAGGTAACCGTATGAGAATCGGACAAATTGAAAACGGTATTGTGCTGGACCACATCACAGCAGGCAACAGCATGAATATTTACAACACATTAAAGCTGGGCGAGCTGGACTGCACAGTGGCTTTAATCAAAAATGCACCAAGCACCAAAATGGGAAAAAAAGATATTATCAAGATAAGCACCGATCTGGATATTGACCTCGACATTCTCGGCTATCTGGATCCGGGCATTACCGTAAATATTATCAAAGACGGTGTTGTGGTGGAAAGCAAAACCCTCACACTGCCAAACCGTGTGGTTGACGTAATCCAGTGCAAAAATCCGCGCTGCATTACATCGGTAGAACGCGGCATTCACCATGAGTTTGTACTGACAGACCCGGTGAAAAAAACCTATCGCTGCATTTACTGCGACCAGCAGAAAGCATAATATGAATCTCACATTACTCCTGTCTCGCCTTTCCAGGCTGCGGACAGGAGTATTTTTGCGTATTAAATCTGCATAGCATTTGCAGGAGGATGATAGCTTCCTCCCCTACGGTTTCGCCCATACAAAAACGGCACTGCACATAGTTGTACAATGCCGTTTCTTATTAGCGTTTACTGATTCAGTTTTAATGCTTTTGCGGTGCTTTCCTGTACCTGTTTCAGCAGTTCCGGATTGTTCTCCAGTTTGATGCCGTAGGTAGGAATCATTTCTTTGATTTTTCCTTCCCATGTTGGGAATTCCTGCGGGAAGCAGTCCTTCATCAGGTTCAGCATTACATCTACTACTACGGAAGCGCCCGGGCTGGCACCCAGCAGTGCCGCAATGCTGCCATCGGCTGCACATACCACTTCAGTGCCAAACTGCAGGTTACCGCCTTTTTTGATAACCTGTACACGCTGACCTGCCACCAGCAAGTCCCAGTCTTCCAGTTTTGCACTCGGTACAAAGTTGTGCAGGTCTTCCAGGCGTTTCTGGTCATTAAGCAGAAGCTGACCAATCAGGTATTTTACCAGACCGAATTCTTTCAGTGCAGCTAAAAGCATCGTCACCAGATTGTGCGGTTTTACAGACAGAGGCAGATCCAGGAAGGAGCCTGTCTTCAGGAATTTTGGCGAGAACCCTGCGAATGGACCATACAGCAGAGATTCTTCCCCGTCAATAACGCGGGTATCCAGATGCGGCACGCTCATTGGAGGTGCACCGATTTTAGCTTTGCTGTATACTTTTGCATGATGTTTTTTCACGATTTCAGGATTTTTGCACACCATAAACAAGCCGCTGATTGGGAATCCGCCGATACCTTTGCTTTCGCTGATACCGGATTTCTGCAATAACGGCAGACTTCCGCCCCCTGCACCCAGGAATACAAAGCGAGCGGTAATGGTTTCTGTACGACGTTTGCCCTGTACTTTTACTTCCCATTTGCCATCACTGTTTCTGCTTACATCTTTTACTTTTGTATTGTAGCGTACATCTACACCTTTCTGCTGCAAATTGCTGATAAGCATATTGGTCAGCGCCCCAAAATTGACATCGGTACCGGTTTCAATACGGGTAGCGGCAATAGGGTCGGTGCTTGTACGACCTTCCATCATGAGTGGCACCCAGTTTTTCAGCACTTCTGTGTCTTCGGTATATTCCATACCTGCAAACAATGGATTATTCGACAGCACATCATAACGTTTGCGCATATAGTTCACATTTTTGTCGCCTTCTACCAGACTCATGTGCGGAATCGGCATAATAAAGTCCTGCGGATTGGAAAGCTGCCCGCTGTTCACCAGATAACTCCAGAACTGACGGGACACCTGGAACTGTTCGTTGATTTTGATGGCTTTTGTCACATCAATACTGCCGTCTTTCTGCTCTACAGAGTAGTTCAGTTCACACAGCCCGGAATGGCCTGTACCGGCGTTGTTCCATGGGTCAGAGCTTTCTTTGCCTGCAGCATCCAGTTTTTCTACAATAACAATATTCCACTCCGGTGCTACTTCTTTTAACAATGCACCCAGTGTAGCGCTCATAATGCCGGCACCTACCAGCACTACATCTACAGATTTATTCTTCATGATATATGATTCTCTCCTTAACAATAATGAATATCATTTTCGGGACGCTGAGGACAGCGTCCCCTACATATCGCGTTTATAGGTTTCTACCCCAATTTCATACAGATTATTGCCTTGACAATCTATAGCCACAATACATGGCAGGTCTTCTACTTCCAAACGGCGAATGGCACAGGTGGCCAGATCTTCATAGGCAACCACTTCCGCTTTTTTTACTGCATGGGAAATCGATACACCGGTACCGCCAATGGCAGCCAGATATACTGCCGTCTGTTCTTTCATGACATCCACCACTTCTTTGGATCGCGGCCCTTTCCCCAGCATACCTTTGAGACCTGCTTCACGCATTAATATAGGTGCATAGCTATCCATACGGCTGGAAGTCGTCGGCCCGCAAGAGCCGATAGGCTGACCGGGTTTGGCCGGAGCCGGCCCTACATAATAAATCAGCTGATTCTGTAAATCCACAGGCAAAGGTTTCCCGGCCGCCAGTGTATCGCACAGCCGTTTATGTGCTTTGTCACGGGCGGTATAGATGACACCGGACAATAAGACACTGTCTCCGGCATGTAAATCTTTTATCGCTTCCTCAGTAAGCGGCGTGGTCACTCGTTTAATTTCACTCATACATTCCGCCTCCTACAGTACTATTTCTTTATGTCGCGCTGCATGGCAGTTGATGTTCACTGCTACCGGCAGCATGGCAATATGTGTCGGATACTGCTCAATATGCACAGCAAGCGCGGTGACACGACCGCCCAGCCCCTGCGGGCCGATGCCCATATTGTTGATGGCTTCCAGCAGCTCCTCTTCCAGCTTGGCATAGCGTGGATCCTCATTACGAGAGCCGATTTCACGAGTGAGCGCCTGTTTAGCCAGCATAGGGGCTTTTTCCATAGTTCCGCCTACGCCTACCCCTACCACAATTGGCGGGCAAGGATTGCCCCCGGCATTACGCACAGTATCCAGAATAAACTGCTTTGCCCCTTCCAGCCCATCAGCCGGTTTGAGCATTTTCACAGCGCCCATATTTTCACTGCCGGCACCTTTCGGCACTACCATAATCCGCAGCGCGTCTCCCGGTACAATCTCTGTATGAATCACAGCTGGTGTGTTATCACCGGTATTGCTGCGTTCAAACAGCGGTTCTTCTACCACAGATTTACGCAAATAGCCATCTTCATAGCCTTGTCGTACGCCTTCGTGAATTGCCTCGGTAAGGCTTCCCCCGATAATGTGCACGTCCTGCCCCACTGACAGATATACCACAGCAATACCGGTATCCTGACACATGGCCTGACGGCTTTCTCTGGCTAGATGACAATTATGCAGAATCTGTTCCAGACAATATTTTCCGAACGGAGATTCTTCTTTGGCCAGCCCATCTGTCAAAGCAGCTTCTACATCGCGCGGCAGATCAAAACTCACATCCATGCATAATGTACGCACAGCATCGGTAATCTGCTGCACTGTTATTTCTTTCATATTCAAACGCCCCCATTTATGTTGCGCATTTTATCACATACAAGTAGTATTATACACCTTTCAAGCGTTTTCGTCCATTCTGTATACAAAATAATGAAAATTTACAGCAATAAAAATTTTTATTGTGCACCACATAAAGATAAAAGTCCTTTATTATTGTTTTTTTACATAAAGTGTGCGATAATAGAACGCATATAATTTATTTTCAATTTATGAGGGGGATTTTCATGGATCGTCAATTTGGCATCTTTATGGTCATTGCGATATATATGGTAATCATGATTGGTATCGGTTTCTATTATGCACGTCGCAATACCACCGTATCTGACTACGTACTGGGCGGCCGCAGTCTGGGGCCGTGGGTAACTGCGCTGAGTGCACAGGCATCCGATATGAGCGGCTGGCTGTTAACCGGGCTGCCGGGGCTGGCTTATTTATCTCTGGCAGGCTTCAAAGAAGCTACCTGGACTGCTATCGGTCTGGCAATCGGTACATTCTTAAACTGGGTGCTGGTAGCAAGAAGACTGCGCAGCTTTACAGAAGTGTCTCAGAACTCTCTGACACTGCCGGACTATCTGCAGAACCGTTTCAGAGACAAAACATCTATTCTGAAAACAGCAACTGCAATCGCAAGTATTATTTTCTTCCTGATTTACACATCTTCTATGTTTGTAGCAGGGGCAAAACTGTTCTCTACCATCTTCCCGATTTCTTACACACAGGGCTTGCTGGTAATCAGTTTAATTATCATTTCCTACACATTCCTGGGCGGTTTCCTGGCTGTATGTACCACTGACGCCATTCAGGGTGTACTGATGTTTATTGCACTGGTGTTTGTACCGGGTGCTATCGTATTTGCAGCCGGCGGTTTCAGCGCTTCTGTAGCGCAGATGAACCCTGCCAACTGGCAATTGTTCCCGAACGGAGATGGCAGTTGTACATGGCTGTTAATTGCATCTTCTCTGGCATGGGGGCTTGGGTATTTCGGTCAGCCGCACATTCTGGTACGCTTTATGGCTATCGAAAAACCAAAAGATATCAAACCGGCTACCATCGTAGCAATGGTATGGGTTATCATTACATTGTTCGCAGCTGTTATGGTAGGTCCTCTGGGTCATATTTTCCTGGCAGAACCTCTGGCTCCTGGTCAGCACGAAACCATTTTCATGGTGCTGATCAACTCCATGTTTGGTCCGATTCTGACCGGTGTATTCCTGTCTGCAATCCTGGCAGCAATTATGTCTACCGCTGCTTCTCAGCTCCTGGTAGCATCCTCTGCATTGTCTAACGATATTTACAAAGGGTTGGTTCGCAAAAAAGCCAGCGAAAACGAAGTTATGCTGATGAGCCGCGGCGCAGTACTGCTGATTTCTTTCATCGCACTGTTCCTGGGCATGGATCCAAACAGCTCTATTTTCGGTATCGTAAGTTATGCTTGGGCCGGGCTGGGTGCTTCCTTTGGTCCTGCGGTGTTCATGAGCCTGTACTGGAAACGTATGACCAGAAACGGTGCTATCGCCGGTGTTATCGTTGGTGCTTCCAGTACTATCATCTTCAACTGGCTGAAAACAAATGTCGGCGGTATCTTCAGCGTATATGAACTGCTGCCTGCATTCATTCTGGCAATCGTTGCTATCGTGGTATTCTCCCTGCTAGATAAAGAACCTAGCAAAGAAATGAATGACGAATTCGATGCTGCGGTAAAAATGTCCAAAGAAAAATAATCATAATATTCATATCATACACCCTTCGCGCATTTCTGCTTCGGAGGGTGTATTTTTGTGTATAACAAAAGGGATACGATGCTTTTATACATCTGTATCCCTTTCATATTTTCGTCCATTAAAACGCATTTATTTGATTGTGATACGGCCTTCACCGTACGGATTGGCATATTGTCTACCGATTTCGCCGTTCAGATATTCGGTAATATACTGAATCAGAATCTGGTTATCCAGCATAATACTATCCTGCAGCATCGTGCAGTTTTGCAGCATGGTAAAACCGCCGCCGCCTTTTTTCAGGAAATAGTCATGGCTGGCAAGGGTATATACGTTGTTTATATCCAGAGGCTCATCGCCCACCATCACATTCTGCACGCGATATGCACCTGCAACACCGGAAAATTTTCCATCTTCCGTTATTGCTGCACTGGAAGGAACTGAAGCATCTATTTCGTATGTCATACCGGATACATGCAGAAAATCTCCATTTTCCGCCGGGTACAGTCTAGCACCAAACTCCAGCGCATCCAGGATATCCTGCCCTGTCACCTCAACAACGCAGATTGCATTGCCAAAAGGATGCACTTTTAAAATATCCTCATACGTGATATCCCCTTCTGCAATATTGTCCCGCACACCGCCGCCGTTGGTAATAGCCACATCGGCACCGGTTATCATACGATAGGCATCCACACACAGATTTGCCATATTGGTTTCCCCATAACGCACACGGCGTTCTCCGGTTTCTACATCCAGAATCGTTAAATCCACATTGGTTTTGGCCACAACATTCTGCAGTTCTGCATCAAAATCAGCCTGAATACTCTGAATAAAGCCCTCTACCTCAGCATCTTTTTCAAAATAGTCTGTAATCAGCCCCGTAGAAATAGAGCCATCCTCCT
>JAGARS010000015.1 GCA_017622155.1 Peptococcaceae bacterium | reverse complement strand
CAGAAACAAAATGAGGCGTTGCGCGATGAATTTTTGCGTCGCAGCGGTGTAGATGTGTCCAAGTGTTATCAGTGCGGCAAGTGTTCGGCGGGCTGTCCGGTGGGGGATCATATGGATATCCCGACCAACAAGATTATGCGTCTTGTGCAAATGGGGCTCATTGATGAAGCGATGCAGAGCAGTGCAATCTGGCTGTGTGCTTCTTGTATTACCTGTACGACACGATGTCCGAAAGGTGTGGATGTTGCGCATGTCATGGAAGTGCTGCGTCAAATGGCGAAAGATCACAACTGTGTAGCTGAGAAGAATATTGATAAGTTTCATACTGTATGGATGAGTATTTTGGGCAAAATGGGCCGTATGTATGAGCCCGGGCTGATTGTAGGCCGCAATGTGGTAACCGGGAATATCTTTCAGGATACTTCCTTTGGGGTACCATATCTGGCACATCGTAAACTGAAGCTGATGCCTTATAAATCCAGCAATATTGATGAAATTAAGAATCTGATTGAAAAAGCGGAAGCAATGGATCGCAAGGAAGGAGGCGCTCGTTAGTATGGATTATGCATATTTTCCGGGTTGTTCGTTAGAATCCACAGGGATTGAGTTTCATATGTCTGCCAAGGCAGTTACCAAAGCTCTGGGTATTAATTTAATTGAGATTCCGGACTGGAACTGCTGCGGGGCTTCCAGTGCCCATACCCGCGGGCACTGGGTATCTCTGGCTTTGCCTGCTCGCAATATGGCCATTGCGGAAGCAGCGCATCTGGATGTGGCGATTCCGTGTGCAGCTTGCTATGCGCGCAGTAAACAGGTAGAAGTGGAAGTAACAAAATCAGAGGAAACAAAAGCTAAAATTGAAGAAATTATCGGGCGTCCGTATACAGGAGAAAGTAAGGCGCGTAATCTGACCGACATTCTATATCGTGATTTGGGTGTAGATAAAATTGCGGAGAAAGTGGTTCGCCCGCTGGAAGGGCTAAAAGTGCTGCCTTATTATGGATGTCTGATGACACGTCCACCGGAACTGGCTTGTGATGATGTAGAAGATCCGATTAGTCTGGATGAAATTATGAAGGCTCTTGGTGCGGAAGTATTACAGTGGGGTTTTAAAACAGAATGCTGCGGCGGCAGTCTGACTGCATGTCGTCCGAAAGTTGGTCTGGATATGACACAGAAAATTCTGGATGCAGCGATTAAATCCGGTGCGGACTGTATTGTAACGGCATGCCCGATGTGTCATTCTAATTTAGATATGCGCCAGGCACAGCTTGCAAAACAGGATCACAATTATCATATGCCGGTATTCTTTATTACAGAAATGATCGGGATTGCACTGGGAATGAAACAAAAAGATCTTGGGGTAGACCGTCATTTTATTGCGACAGAAGAAGTTATGTGCAAACTGGAAGAATACGAGCAGGAACAGCTGCAGAAAATGATGAATGAAGGCGGTGAGGCATAGTGGAACGCGTAGGGGTATTTATTTGCCATTGTGGTTCTAATATCGGTGCTGTGGTAGACTGTGCCAGAGTAGCTGAGAGTGTAAAAGATTATCCGGGTGTTGCATTCAGCACCGATTATAAATATATGTGCTCCGAACCGGGGCAGGAAATGATTCAGAACGCCATCAGAGAACACAATCTGAATCGTGTGGTAGTAGCCAGCTGCTCTCCTCGTATGCATGAGAAAACATTCCGTGCATGTGTGGCAAAGGCGGGCTTAAATGAATATATGTTTGAAATGGCCAACATTCGTGAGCATTGCTCATGGGTACATGCAGGCCGTAATGAAGAAGCTACACAGAAAGCCATTGATTTGGTAAAAATGGCGATTTCTAAAGTATGCAAAAACGAAGTGCTGGAAAAAGGGCATGCGCCTGTTACCAAACGTGCACTGGTAGTCGGCGGTGGGATAGCCGGTATTCAGTGTGCGCTGGATATTGCCAATAACGGTTATCAGGTAGACATTCTGGAACGCACACCGTCTATCGGCGGTAAAATGTCGCAGATTGATAAAACATTCCCGACCATTGACTGTTCTGCATGTATTCTGACACCGAAAATGGTAGAGGCCAGCAGTCATCCGAATATTAAGCTGATTACTTTTGCAGAGCTGGAAAAAGTAGATGGCTATGTGGGCAACTTTGAAGTAACCATTCGCAGCAAAGCTCGTTCTGTAGATATGAATAAATGTACCGGTTGCGGCACTTGTATGACAAAATGTCCGGGCAAAGCGGATGATGAATTTAATATGAATTTACGCAAACGTACAGCGATTTATACGCCATTCCCACAGGCAATTCCGAATAAACCCGTGATTGACCGTGAAAACTGCCTGAAATTTAAGAGCAGAAAAAATGGCAAGGATGTGTGCGGGATTTGTGCAAAAGTGTGCCCTACCGGTGCGATTGACTACGAACAGGAAGATGAACTGTTTACAGAACGCTATGGTGCCATTGTTATGGCTACCGGTTATGAACAGCTGGATCACAGCATTTATGGGGAATATGGCTATGGCAAATATCCGGATGTAATCTCCGGGCTGCATTTTGAACGTCTGGTAAATGCTTCGGGACCTACCCAGGGGCATATTGTGCGTCCAAGTGACCACAAAGAGCCAAAAACAGTAGTAATGGTAAAATGTGTTGGTTCCCGTGATCCGGAACATGGCAAGAGCTACTGTTCCAGAACATGCTGTATGTATACTGCAAAACAGGCAACCATGATTCGTGACCATTGTCCTGATACAAAAGTGTATGTGTTCTATATGGATGTGCGTACACCGGGGAAATTGTATGACGAGTTTTACAACCGTACTCGTGAAGAATACGGTGTAGAATATATTCGCGGCAGAGTATCTAAAATTTATCAGGATGGCGATACATTACGTGTTAAAGGGGAAGACACTTTATTGGGTCGTCAGATTGAAATCGATGCCGATATGGTAATTTTGGCGAATGCCATGATTCCAAATCCTGATTCTGAGCGTATGGCGCAGATT
>JAGARS010000141.1 GCA_017622155.1 Peptococcaceae bacterium | reverse complement strand
CTTTATTTTCCCTCCTAGGATATTTCTTGGTCGGTCAATAGCCACCGCCGGGCTTTTCGGGAACACCCGATAAATGCGCCTTTTCGCCTTGTTGTCCACCACCGGCGGATGTGTCAAAACTTATGAGTTATGAATACGTACGAGCGTTTGCGCATCAAAATATAGGGATTTTTCTGTTTTAAAGAAGAATTTCTAGCATTACGGAAATTACGCATAAAAGGATTGCACAATTAAATTTGGTTGATTTTGGCGTTGTTTTGGCTGTTTTTCGGCCACATTTTATAAGATGATTTTGTATAATTATGCAATTTGCAGTGGATTTTTCGGTGAAAAAATATTGTGTATTTTTTATGTTTTTCTGCAACTTTTACAGCGCTGGTATCGTCTATGAAGAATAAGCAAAAATAATTCATACTTAGCTGTTGTGATTACAAAAAAAGAGAGTATAATAAAGGTATTGTGACAATATTGTGAAGATTGGGCGAATTGGGGTGATTTGGTGGCACTGATTGAGGCAAGGAATGTAACAAAAAAATACAAGGTCGGTTCTGAAATCATTACGGCACTGGATGATGTGACGCTGTCTATTGAGCAGGGTGAGTTTGTAGCAATTCTGGGTACTTCAGGCTGTGGGAAGTCTACACTTTTGAATATGCTTTCCGGGCTGGAACGGCCGACCAAGGGCGATGTCATTGTCAATGGTGTGCGCATCAATAAGGTAAATGAAAAAAATATGTCCAAATTCCGCTCGAAAGAGATGGGGTTTATTTTTCAGCAGTATAATCTGATTGGGTCGCTGACAGCGCTGGAAAATGTGATGATGCCGCTTACGATTCAAGGCGTTGGGAAAAAGGCGCGCGTGGAGCGCAGTAAGGCTATTTTGGAGCGGCTGGGACTTGGGAGCCGTCTCAACAACAAGCCGAGCCAGTTGAGTGGCGGTCAGCAGCAATGGGTGAGTATTGCCAGATCGCTGGTGAGTGAGCCGAAGATTATTTTTGCTGATGAGCCTACGGGGAATCTGGACAGCCGTACCACCATTGAGATTTTGGAGTTTTTGCAAAGCATTGTGCGCGAGCAGAACAAAACATTGATTATGGTAAGCCACGATGCGGAGGTAGCTATGTATGCCGATCGTATTGTGCATATGCTGGACGGCAGGATTACCAGTATTGAAGACAACAGAGCGAACGCTGTCGGAATCAAATTGGACAGCGTAGCGGCTGATGAGATAGAGCCAGAAAAAGTAGAATCTATTCCGGAGAGGGGAACTGAAGTAGAATGAAACATGGAAATAAACTGATTGCATTTTTGCTGATTACATTGTTGTGTATGATGAGCTTTTTGCCGGGAGCGGTGTGGGCGAGTACCAACAACCAGCCCGTAGATGTAGGTGAATTGACCGATGAAGAGATTGCAGAAAAAATTGATGCACAGCGAGAAAATTTGATTGATACCGGCCTGGATCCACTGTTAACAATCCAAGATATTGAAGCGCCGGATAAGGTGGCAGTAGGTCAGGAGTTTGAAATTCAGGTTACTGTAAAAAATATGGGGACTGGACCTGCTATGTATCCGGAATTCCGTTTTACAGAGGATAAAGAAAGAAAAGCGTTGAGTAACTTTAGTGTAGTGGGCGGTAATGGCGACACCTATGATACTATGGTGACAGAGGTAAAGGGCGGAGAAACAAAAATTTTCGCCATTGCATTGAAAGTAAATGAGAATACACGAGAATTGCCAGCCGGCTCCAAATATCGAATCAATTGTACATTGGCTTGCAGTAACTGGACTGCTATGGATGATAAACGATATACCACAGCTACCAGTTTCGAGTTAGAAGTATCTTATGCATTATCTGAACCAAACTTTGTAGTGGAAAATGTGACATTCAATCCGGCTGTAACTGATGGTGTAACAGAGACTACTGCTACCATTCATCTGAAAAATATCAGTGATGCCAAAGCCAACAATGTAGTGACTACTTTGAGCGGTACGGAAATCGGTTCCACCGGCAATAAAAATATTTCTGTGCGTGATTTGACCAACACCAAGCAGCTGTACACTGTTAACGGTCAACAGAAAGTAACGGTGGATTATCAGCTGTCTTTGAATAAGGATCGCAAAAACAATGAAATGCTGTTTACTCTCACATATGATGGGCAGGAAAAACCGCAGGAAGTGCTTTTGAATTTGCCTCTGCCATTAAACGAAAGTGTCAATGGCCGTGAGCCGAAAGTAATTATCAAGCAGTATAAAGTAAATCCGACAAAAGTGCTGGCAGGGAATAATGTAACATTGTCTCTGTATATTGAAAACACCAACAGTCTGCCGGTAAACAATGTATCTATTCAGCTGGATGTGCCGACAGAAACTTCTTCTACCGGTGGTTCTGTATCCGGCGGTACGGTATTCTCTCCGGTCAACAGCAGTAATACCTTCTATTTGGATCGCATTGAAGGCAAAGAAGTGGCAGTGAAGAATATCAATATGTATGTAGACCCGAATGCATCGGCAAAAACTTATATTGTGCCGGTGAATATCAGCTATGAAGGTACTGATGGCACAAAATATACTGCCGGTGACAATGTAAACATCCCGGTTGGGCAGGAAAGCAAAGTGGATATCATCAGCACCAATGTACAAGCCAGCGGCAATGTGGGTGAGCCATTGAGCATTGCCATGGAGTTTGTAAATATCGGTAAAGTAAATCTGACCAACTTTAAAGTGAGCCTGGAGGGTGACATCCCGGGTAAAGGGGAAAATGTATACTATATCGGCAACTTTAATGTAGGGGACAGCGATGAATATTCTGCAATGATTTATCCGGAAGTGGAAGGTACTTTGAGCGGCAATATTCGTATCAGCTATATTGATGGCGATAATCAGGAAGTGATTATTGATGAGCCGTTCACCAGCGAAATCGGTCCGGCAATTGATTACAGCGCTATGATGGAGCCGACCATGCCTATGCCGGAACCGGAACCGACTTTTGCGGATAAACTGAAATCCAACCTGCTGACAATCATTATTGGGATTGTGGCTATTGCAGAAGGTGCTGTGCTGTTTAAAAGCAAACGTAAAGCGAAAGCGGAAGAGGAGTTAATCGATGGTTAAAACAGACATTCTCACGATGGCGGCGAAGAATCTGATGCGCCGCAAGAGTCGTACTGTGCTGACCATGCTGGGTGTGATGATTGGCACCACTTCCATTGTTGTGATGGTGTCTCTTGGCATCGGCATGATGGAGTCGCAGCAGAAAATGTACGAACAATGGGGCAGTCTGAATGAAATTACGGTAAACCAGAGCTATTCTTATGGTGACAATGATGAAAAAGTGGTGGCACTCAATGATGATGCCTTGGAAGTATTTCGACAGTATGAGGGCGTGACTGCGGTAATTCCTATGGTGCGCGTGTCAGCCAGCGGTGTCAAGTATGGCAAAGAGGAAGGCTGGCTTGAGGTGTACGGGATTGATCCGGCAGCTATGCAGCAAAAGGGAATCGAGGTATCAGCCGGGCGTTTGCTGGACGTAACGGACCGCAATGCCATTGTGGTGGGCGGTATGGTAGGCGACAGCTTTTACGACCCCGATACCGGCTGGGTGTACAACGAGGATGAAACTTATGAAGAGTATCGCCAGAGGATTTACGATAAGTCTCTCGGTATGCTGGATAAAAAGATGACTGCCGAGTTTCGCAATTATGAAACGCAGAAATCTAAAAAGGTAACATTTCAGGTGGTAGGTGTAACACCGGTGGACAGTCCAAACAATTATTATGCCTATGCGCCGCTTTCGGTGATGCAGAACATACAAAAAGTAACGCTCACCAAAGAGCAGAGAAAAGAAAAAAACAGAGATATTTACAATCAGGTTACCATTGTGACATCTGATGTGAAATATACCAAAGAAATTTGTCAGAGTCTTCGCGATTCGGGCTACAACTGCTATTCCATTGCGGAAAGCCTGGAAGGGGTAGAGGACTCAATGCAAACGGTGCAGCTGGTACTGGGCGGTATTGGCAGTATTACGCTTCTGGTAGCGGCTATTGGCATTATCAATACTATGGTAATGTCTATTTATGAGCGTACGCGAGAAATTGCCATTATGAAGGTGATTGGTGCTACATTTAACGATATTCGGCTGATGTTTTTGGCTGAAGCAGGGCTGATTGGTTTATTGGGCGGTATTTTCGGGCTGATTTTCAGCTATACGCTATCGTTTATTGTGAACAAATTTGCCGTGGGCATTATGGGCGGCATGGGCGCTGAAGGCT
>JAGARS010000140.1 GCA_017622155.1 Peptococcaceae bacterium | reverse complement strand
TTCTTTCGCTTTGAAATAGAAATAGGAAACCTTGCTGTCCCCATGATGCTGTGCAATCATATCCATTAATATTGGCGGTAATTTTTCTTCCCGCGCCATTTCTAAGCCATCTTTCACATGAGATGTGATAATCAGCATACTCAGCTGCGGTGTAATATTATCATGCGGATTTGCGCCGGAAAACTGATTTTCTGCAAAGAAATACGGACGTTTCAGCTTACCTATATCATGATAATATGCACCAAGCCGCACTTCTAAGCCATTCGCACCAATGGCATCTGCAGCTGCTTCACCTAAATTGCCTACCATAATACAGTGATGATAAGTACCAGGAGCTTCTGTCATTAAACGCTTCAATAATGGCTGGTTCGGATTTGCCAGTTCAAGCAATCGAATAGAGGTGGTTATTCCAAAGATTGTTTCGAGATATGGCAATATCCCCATCGTAAAGATAGAAGATATCAACCCATTAAAAATCCCAAACCCTACACCATACAAAATCACATCGATTGTTTGACTCTGAATCATGCCTAACCCAATAATAGAAACGGCATTAACAACAGCAATGGCAAATGCTGTGCGAGAAATATCCGAACGCTGCCCCAATGCAGACACCCCTAAGCACCCTGTCAAGCCGCCTAAAAGTGCAACTACTGCAAAAGATGCATTTTCCGTATACAACCCGGCAAACAAAGCCAAAACAATGTTCGCTATAATTCCCAGCCGCACATCTAAAAGAATGGTTATCAGCATAGTACCCATCGCTACCGGTAAAAGATACCCTACCTGTGCCGCACGCTCCGTCACAGTACTGATATTAAGCGACAAGAACAAATCATAAAAAAACAATGTCCCTGCCAAAAGCAGCATTAAAAGCACAATTTTGCGTTCATCTTGATAAATTTTCGGTGTAAAATGTATCATGAATCCTCGCATTAATACAACAAGAATTGCAATTAATACTGCCAAACCTAGTACTACCAATACCGGAGAGGTGGATTTGGTATAGCCTAACTGCTGTAAAATCAAACTTTGCCGTTCAGTCAGCACCTCACCTTTGCCAACCACCAGCTCACCCTTTTGTACAACTACTTTTTCCGGAGTAACTGTAGCAAGCAGTTCTGCTTTTTTTGCCTCTGTAGCCTCTTTATCCACTACATATGTAGCATATAACGGCACCCCTTGCATAACCTGCAGCATAAACTTTTCTTCTGCACCGGTAATGTAGCGGTCATTGCGAATAGACTGCAGAATTTTTTCTCTGGCATTTTCCAAGTTTTCCTGCACAACCCCGTTACTCATAACAGTAATCGCATAATCAGCACCCTGATTATACAGCCATTGAATTCGATTCCCTTCTAAATTTACCAGAACAGTCCATTCATCTGCTTCCAGATTAAAATCAAAGGCTTCATGAGCCATAGAAATTTTTTCAACTGTTTTTAATAGTTCCCCATCTTTTTGCGCAACCGATATTTCTTCAAGCGCATTAAAAGACTCCGATATTTCAGCAATGGTAATACTATTAAACTTATTTAAATCAATTCGATAAACATCCTGAAAGTCTTCTAAGACCTGCTGCTGTTTGCGCAAAGTGCCTTCTTCATCTACAAATGTCAGATAGCGGTCAGACTGAATATCCTGATCAGATACAGAACCAACTTCCCAAATGGTGCGCTCCGGCACAAAATGAGCCGACAAAATTATCAGAAATATCAGTACAAACATACCTAACCATGCAAGCATACGTGTACGACTTTCCTGAAAATAACGTTTTATCATTGTGTCATATACTTTTTTTAAAGTATCCATAATGATTTTCCTTTCACGGCCTAAATATTTGCCTATTCATTAGACATCGCATCATAGGCTGCAATAATTTTGGCTACAACAGGATGTCGAACAACATCCTGCGCTGTTAAATGATGAAAACTGATTTCCGGTATTCCGGAAAGAATTGCTTCCGCTTTTAATAAACCTGATTGACTGTGTTTTGGTAAATCCACCTGCGTAATATCACCTGTAACAACTGCCTTGGAGCCAAAACCAATACGTGTCAGAAACATTTTCATTTGTTCCGGTGTAGTATTTTGTGCCTCGTCCAGAATAATAAATGCATCATCAAGTGTACGGCCGCGCATATAAGCCAGCGGCGCAATTTCAATAATCTGACGTTCCATATATTTTTGAGCCATGTCCAAACTTAAAACATCATATAAACCATCATATAACGGACGAAGATATGGATCTACCTTATCCTGCAAGTCCCCCGGAAGAAAACCTAACTTCTCCCCGGCTTCCACTGCAGGACGTGTGAGAATAATGCGCTCCACCTGTTTATTTTTCAACGCTTTCAATGCCAATACCACTGCCAGATATGTTTTTCCGGTACCAGCCGGCCCAATACCGAAGGTAATATCTTTTTTTTCAATGGCTTTTACATATTGATACTACCCCATGGTTTTTGCACGAATTTGTTTGCCGCGGTGTGTGGTGTGAATTACCTCTCCCAAACATTCTGCAATTTTATCATTTTCCTGCTTGCTGCCGCCCAAAGTAAGCGCATACTGCAAATCTGCAGGAGTCAAATCTTTTTTCAGCGATAATTCGATCAAATATTCCAAAATGGCACGAGCACTTTTTACAGCAGGCTGTGAACCGCTCAAAAGAATATCCTGCCCTCTTGCTACCAGTCGAGCACCTGTAGCTTTTTCAATAATTCTGATATTCTCATCAGCCAAGCCGCCAATCTGTTGTGCCTGCCTGATATCTGACAATATAATCCGATCCTCAAACTGACCCAAAATGTCAGCCCCCCTCTAGTCAAGACAATTGTGCATAGTACACAATCTTTAATTTAATTATTATACTATAAAGATGTCCATTTGAGCAACCGAAACTGTACAAATTTTACTTTTCTGATACTATTATTGTCCTTTCACAACACCAATCATTCTCATAAAAAAAGCGGAACAGTATAAATATACCATTCCGCTTAAAAGACACTATGAACATTAAAATATACAAATCTAGATAAGACTTATTTGTTCAGAATTAATTTTGTTAATTCCATTGGATCAACGATGCTGCCATCTTTATAAACACGCATATTACCGCTTGCGATTTCATCAATCAAGATAACTTCATCGTTATTGTAACCAAATTCAAATTTGATATCGTACAAATCCAGACCTTTTTTTGCCAGGTCAGCAGCTACGATATTTGTAATTTTCAGTGTCTGTGCTTTCATATCATTAAACATTTCCTGGCTCATGATACCCAGAGCAGCCAGACCTTCGGAGGTAACCAGCGGATCACCTTTCGCGTCATCTTTGAATGTAGTTTCAACATAACCGCCTTCTAATGGAGTCCCATCAGCGATATATGCACCATAACGGCGAACAAAACTGCCGGTTGCTTTCAGACGGCAGATTACTTCCAACCCTTTACCGAATACAGTTGCAGGCAGAACTTCCATAGTAGCGTCAGCAACATTTGCGCTTACATAATGTGTTTTGATACCGGCTTCTTTCAGCATTTCGAAATAGTAAACGGATGTTTCCAGGTTTGCACGGCCAATCCCTTCAATTGTTAAGCCAACACTGTTTTCACCTGGGTCAAATACACCATCTTTGCCTGTGCAGTCATCTTTGAATTTTAACAGAACATTACCATTTTCCAGTTCAAATACGTCTTTTGTTTTACCTTCATAAATCTTTTTCATTGGAAAAACTCCCCTCATAACTGTAATTCAAATTACCGAAACTATTTTCTCACAAAATCTCCTAATATGCAATATTTTTTTTGAAAAAAAAGGGAATTATATTGTATTTTTTTTGAAAAAATAAGAAACAAACATCCCGCTGCCAAATCTCATTCAGCAACGGGATGTAAGAAATTCTATAATGCTTTATTCCTTGATATTAATTACAAGAAATATTTTACGCCTGATTCGAAAATCTTCTGGTCTTTCTCACCAGGAATATTTTTCGCAATATGGGTACCAATACGTTCACTGTGACCCATTTTACCAAATACACGGCCATCCGGACTCAAAATCCCTTCGATTGCCATATTGGAACCGTTCGGATTGTGTGCGATATCCATAGATGGCTGTCCAGCGAAGTCTACATACTGAGTAGCAATCTGACCGTTTGCTGCCAGCTGAGCAAGCATTTCATCACTGCACACGAAACGTCCTTCCCCGTGAGAAATTGGAATGTTATGCAAATCACCCACTTCTACTCCTGCCAGCCATGGAGAGTTGACAGATGCAATTCGAGTGGTTACATAACGGCTCTGATGACGGCCGATACGGTTAAAGGTCAATGTTGGGCTGGTAATATCGGTATCCACGATTTTACCATAAGGTACCAAACCTAATTTAATCAACGCCTGGAAGCCGTTGCAGATACCCAGAATCAGACCATCATTTTTGTACAGCAGTTCATGAATGCGTTCTTTCAGAATTGGATTACGCATGAATGCCGCAATGAATTTACCGGAGCCTTCCGGTTCATCCCCAAAGGAGAAACCGCCAGGGAAAATCATCATCTGTGCACTCTGCAGTGCTTTTTCCATACGTGCGATGGAATCTTCCAGCATTGCAGGTGTCAAGTTAGCCACATTTACAATTTCGGCTTTCCCGCCAACTCGTTCCAGAATACGCGCTGTATCGTATTCACAGTTGGTGCCAGGGAATACCGGAATCACAGCTTTCGGCTGTGCAATTTTTGCTTTTGCTGTATACTGAGGGCGTGTATTGTAGCTGTATGCTTCCACATTGCCTTTATCCGCTGTACGGGTTGGGAAGATATCTTCCAGTGTGCCTTCCCAGATTGCAGTCAGTTCATCCAAGGATACACTGCCATTACCCATTACAATCTGAGGCTGTGCTGTAGTATGACCAATCAGGATTGCTCCTTCGATTGGCGCATTTGCTTCCACTACAATTGCACCATAGTTTTTGTTGAACATTGCAGGTGCGTATACACTTTCCAGCATTTCAAAACCAATCTGATTACCCAAAGCCATTTTGAATACTGCTTCTGCTACGCCGCCTTTTCCTAATGCCCACGCTGCTTCCACTTTACCTTCATCACAAGCTTTGTTTACCAGCTGCCACATTTCTTTGATGGCTGCCATTTTTGGCTGACCTTTTTCATCATATGGAGCCGCAAACAGATATACATCATGCCCCGCTGCTTTAAATTCAGGAGACAGTACTTTTTCAGAGTCAATGGTACCTGCCGCAAAGGACACCAATGTCGGCGGAATATCCAAATCCATGAAGGAACCGGACATGGAGTCTTTCCCGCCAATTGCACCTACGCCGTACGCCATCTGTGCTTTGAATGCACCCAACAGAGCAGACACAGGCATCGCCCAGCGTTTGCTGTCGCCACGCAGGCTTGGGAAATATTCCTGGAATGTCAGATAGCAGTCTTCTGTTTTGCCGCCGGCTGCTACGATTCTCGCCAGAGATTCGGTAACTGCGCACATTGCGCCTAAGTGCTGGTTTTCACTGGACAGATATGGATCAAAGCCATATGAGAACAGCGATGCAGTGTAGCTCTGACCTTCTAATACAGGAATTTTAGCCGCCATTGCCTGAGTAGGGGTCAGCTGTGTTTTGCCGCCGAACGGAATCAGAACACTGCCGGCACCAATCGTGCTGTCAAAATATTCAACCATACCGCGACGGGAACAGATATT
>JAGARS010000014.1 GCA_017622155.1 Peptococcaceae bacterium | reverse complement strand
GGAAACACGCGATGATGAAAAAATTGAAAAGAAAAAAAACGAGGCAATGGGAATCAAGACAGCCGCAGTAGATTTTGGCGGTGAGTACCTGACTTCTATCAATAAAATTGTAGAACATGCCATTGTAGCAGGCAAACGAGAAGGGATTATCGGCAATACTCATTCCGGAGAAGGCGCTGTGGCCGGTGCTACCAGAGAGGCGCTTTCGCAGATTCAAAGCAAAGCTATCGGGCTCAATGTGGGCGGAAAGCTGGGTATTGCACGGCACAATGATCACTTGAGCATTGCCGTATTCTTAGGTGTAGGGCTTTTGCATCTGGATGAAGTAGCAGTAGGGCTTGCGCATCGAACAATTAACTAACGAGGTGCTGAATTTGAGTAATACAACACAAACCATACAGATTGCCATTGACGGACCGGCAGGCGCCGGAAAAAGCTCAGTGGCTAAAGTTCTGTCAAAACGATTAGGCTGTATTTATCTGGATACAGGGGCTATGTATCGTGCAGTGACATGGGCTGCGATGGAACAGAATATTGATTTTGATGATGCAGAGGCGATGCAGCGGCTTCTGGATACTTTGGAGCTGGAATTCCGTGACGAAGACGGTGTACAGCATCTATACTGCAATGGTACTGATGTGACAGAGGCAATCCGTACACCGGAGATCTCTGCCAATGTATCGGCAGTGTCCATGATTCCTGCAGTGCGCGAAAGTATGACTGCGCAGCAGCGTCGTATTGCAGAGGGGCATGATGTGCTGATGGACGGGCGTGATATCGGTACAACAGTGCTGCCGGATGCGCAGTACAAATTCTTTTTAACTGCGTCTTTGAAAGAACGGGCGCGCCGTCGCGGACTGGAGCTGGAGCAGAAAGGGCAGGTTGTGGATTATGCACAGCTTGAACGGGATATTGCTTTGCGTGATGAAAAAGATTCCAAACGGGAAGTATCACCGTTAAAAATGGCAGAAGATGCAGAACTGATTGACACCAGCGATTTATCTTTTGATGAAGTGGTGGATTTATTGTATCATAAAATAATAAAATAATAGAATGGGTGAAATAATTTTTAAAATAACTATTTCACTTCCTGCCAATATCCGTTATAATAGAGGAGTAAGTATATTTTGATAAAGGAGCTGATGGAGTGGACTTTCAGATAGCTCCCCATGCAGGTTTCTGTTTTGGTGTCAAAATGGCCATCAAAAAAGGTGAGGAACTGGTACGTGCCGGGCATGTGCCGCTGGCTACGCTAGGGCCTCTCATTCACAACCCGCAGGAGGTAAAACGCCTGGAGGGAATGGGCATTTATGCACGGGATTCCTTTGAGGAAATCCAGGAAAGAACTGTGATGATCAGAACACATGGTGTTGCACCGTCTATTTACGAGGAGGCTCGCAGCCGTGGGCTGGAGCTGTATGACTGTACATGCCCTTTTGTCAGCAAAGTGCAGAAGCTGGCGCATGAGCATAGTCAGAACGGATATCTTGTACTGATTCTGGGTAATCGGCATCATCCCGAGGTAGAAGGCATTTTGGGCTGGGCCGGTGAAAACGGCGTAGCGTTTCAGCAGATTGATGAGCTGAACATGCTCTCGCTTTCCGGGCGGAAGGTATGTCTGGTTTCACAGACAACAGAAAATCTGGAGCGCTTTGAACAGGCGGTAAATGCTCTGGAACAGTATGGGATTGAGGACTTGAAGGTATTTAACACAATCTGTTCAGCTACCAGAGAGCGCCAGAACGCTGCTTTGGAACTGGCCGGAACTGTGGATTTTATGCTGGTAATCGGTGGCTCTAACAGTGCAAACACGCAGAAACTGGCAAACATATGCCGGCAGAATGGATGCCGGACCGAACACATTGAATCGGCGGAGGAGATTGATACCCACTGGTTTGATGGTGTTGAAAATGTAGGAATTACAGCAGGTGCTTCAACACCTGACTGGATTATTAGGGAGGTCACATTAAAAATGGAAGAAATGACAATGGAACAGGGTTTGGAAAGCTATGGTATTTTAGGGGAAGTAGGCAGAAACGATATCGTTACCGGTACTGTAGTAAAAATCGATAATGACGAAGTTCTGGTAGACATCGGCGGTAAATCCGAAGGGATTATCTCTGCACGCGAACTGAGCTTTACCAAAAACGTAAATCCTGAAGATGTAGTAAAAATCGGCGATGAAATTCGCGTAATGGTTATCAAAGAAGACAAAGAAGGCAACATCCTGCTGAGCAAAAAACGCGTAGACCAGGTTGAAGCTATGGAAAAACTGGAAGAAATCTATAACGAAGGTAAAACTATCGAAGCTCCTGTTGTAGATGTAGTAAAAGGCGGCGTTATCGTTGATATCGGCACCAGAGGTTTTGTTCCTGCATCTCGTCTGGATGTAAAATTCATCGAAGATATTGCATCTTTCGTTGGTCAGACTCTGGAATTCAAAATCATCAAATTTGAACCGGAAGCTAGAAAAATCGTTCTGGATCGCCGTGCAATTCTGGAAGAAGCTGAAAAAGCTCGCAAAGAAGCATTCTGGGCTGAAATCGCTGAAGGTCAGACCAGAAAAGGTACTGTAAGAAGATTGGCACAGTTTGGTGCATTCATCGATTTAGGCGGTGTTGATGGTCTGCTGCATGTATCCGAAATGGGCTGGGGCCGTGTAAAAAATCCTGGCGATGTAGTAAAAGTTGGTCAGGAAGTAGAAGTATATGTACTGGCTGCTGACAAAGAAGCAGGGAAAATCTCTCTGGGTCTGAAACAGCTGACTGTAAACCCATGGGATGCTGCTGCTGAAACATTTGCTGCAGGCAATGTAGTATCCGGTAAAGTTGTACGCATTGTTCCTTTCGGTGCATTTGTACAGCTGGCTGACGGTGTAGATGGTCTGGTACACATCTCTCAGATTTCCTGGGATCGTGTAGAAAAAGTAGAAGACGCTCTGCAGGTTGGTCAGGAAGTATCCGCAAAAGTACTGGAACTGGATCTGGAAAACAAAAAAGTTTCCCTGAGCATCAAACAGCTGACCGAAAGACCAGCTAAACCAGCTCCTGTAGTAGAAGAAAAAGCAGAAGAAGTTGTAGAAGAGGAAGAAATTCCGGTTGTACAGGAAGAAATGGGCAGCACCATTGGCGACCTGTTCAATGCTTAATTCTGCAGATTAACCATGTATTATATAGCGCTGTCTGTTTTCGCAGACAGCGCTATTTTTTTCTGTTTTTCTGCCCAGTTTTGTAGTATACTATTTGTAATGGCGAAAAAAGATTATAAAATAAATCAAAATACTTATACTGCAGGAGGTGTGCCATGGCGCGTAAACCGAATGTTCTTTTGGTGGACGACTACGAGGTCAACCTGGATTTGCTGGAAGCGTATCTGGAATTGAGCGGGATTCCGCTGGAAATCTATAAGGCTCGAAACGGCAAAGAAGCCTATGCGATTATTGAACAGTACACGCTGGATTTGATTCTGCTGGATGTGATGCTGCCGGACACATCGGGTTATGATATTTGCCGCTGGGTAAAAGAACACAAGCTGTATCAGAATATTCCGATTATCATGATTACAGCGCTCAATGATAAGAAGGATATGCTGCAGGGGCTGCAGGCAGGAGCCGACGAGTTTTTGACCAAACCGGTGGATAGTCACGAACTGATATTACGGGTGAAAAACCTGCTGAAAATGAAATCTATCACCAACGATCTAGACGACAAATACATGCAGCTGCATCGTGAGCTGATGATTGCCACAGAGCTGCAGAAAAGCTTTTTACCGCATAAAGTGCCGCAGTATGAAAATGTTTATATTGATGTGCTGTATAAGCCCAGCAGTTTCATCGGCGGTGATTTCTACGACTTCATCAAGATAGATGATACCCACTTGGGTGTATTGATTTGCGATGTGAAAGGGCATGGCGTGGCCTCGGCCATGATTACGGCTACCATTAAGTTTCAGATTTATGATTTGAAAAAGCAATATCTGGAGCCGGGGCTGTTTCTGGAACAGCTGAATAACCGTCTGGAACAGTTTTTCCGCGGTACGGAAAATGATTATTTTGTCACAGCCTTTTATGGCGTTTTGGATTTGGAGCATCGCACATTTTTGTTTAGCAATGCAGGGCATAGTGCGCCCGGATTATATAATGGAAGCAGCTTACAGTTTCTGGACAACGACAATGGCTTACCGTTAGGAATTCTGGCAGATTTGTCTTATGACCAAAAACAAGTGCAGCTACATGTCGGTGACGAGCTGTTTTTGTATACCGACGGTATTTTTGAGCTTCCTTTGCGGGGCAGAAAAGCCAAAACATGCAGCAGTATTCATGAATTGTTTGATGAATCTGCACCGGTAACCATACTGCAATTGCGTCAGCTGAAAGAGGAAATTTCCGATTGGGTAGCTAGAGAGCAGATTGCGGATGATATCAATTATATTTCCATAGAATTATTATCCTGAGGAGGATGGGCATATGTGTCAGATACAGATTGAAAAAAAAGAAAATTATATTTTAGCTACATTGCAGGGGGAAGTGACGCTGGGCTGTACAGCAGAGGTAAAAGAAAAGCTGAAAGAATATGCAGAACTGCACAAACAGTATCAGATTCTGGTAGATATGAAAGAAGTGGAGTTTATTGATTCCTCCGGGCTGGGTGTTATGGTGGCATGGTTCAAAATGTGCAATCAGGAACAGGGCAAATTAATCTTCTGCGCACTGAACAGCCATGTAAGCAGAATTATTGGTTATGCGAAGCTGGATAAAATATTTAACATTGCAGAAAGCATTGAAGATGGAGAACAGAGACTGCAATAATTTTCGTCTCACTGTGTCGTTTTAAATTTTGTTCGCCTTGCGTACCTCTAGTACGTGTCGCTCGCAAAATTTAAAGCCGCCTTGTGACACAAAAATTCTTACAGTCTAAAAAGTAGTACTTGAATATAAAAGACCGCAATATTTCTGCTGTGTCGAGATTGACATGGACAATTTTGCAGATTGTACATAGCGTGGTGTACGAAGTACAACAAAGCTGTACAATCAAGAAAATGTCCAGGGAACGAGGGTTTGCAGAAATGATTGCGGTCTTGTTATGTAATATTCATATCCTTCCTTTTGGTCTCATACATTAGAGTACAAGAAGGAGGGTATTTTTATGAGAATGTTTTTTATTCCGAAACTGATGATTCAGGCTATGCTGGTATGTTTCATCTGTGTGCTGATTTTTGGAGGCGTATGGCTGTTTCTGTGCCATGACGAAACGGATTTGCGTGTGGAGCCTACTATGTCGGAACCAGTTTATTGCGGCACTACAAAAGAAAACAAAGCAGCGCTGGCAATCAATGTGGACTGGGGGGAGGATATCATTCCTGATATGCTGCATACATTGGAGACACAACAGGTACGGGCTACGTTTTTTATAACCGGACGTTTTGCGGAAAAGTTTCCTGCGCTTGTGGCGCAGATCGCAGAGGCAGGACACGAAGTAGGCAATCATGGCTATGCCCATCCCCATCCGGATCAGCTGGGTGTAGAAGAAAATAAAGAAGATATCACAAAAACAGAGATGATTTTAGAGCCTTTAATTGGTTATAAGCCTGTACTTTATGCGCCGCCCTATGG
>JAGARS010000139.1 GCA_017622155.1 Peptococcaceae bacterium | reverse complement strand
GGCATTCACCGGGCAAATGGTACATCAGATGCTGTTTGCAGATATGGCATGGCAGAAGGAATTTGATGGTGTCTGGGCGTGTTCGTCACTGTTGCATTGTACACTAGATGAACTGCCTGATATTCTGCGAAAAGTATCGGACAGCTTAAAGGCAAATGGTGTTTTGTATGTTTCTTTCAAATACGGGGATTTTGCAGGATGGCGCAATGGACGGTATTTTACCAATCTTACGGAGCAAACGCTGGGCGAACTGTTAGAGCAGATTCCATCGCTGCGTTTGGCGGAAACATCGGTTACAGGTGATGTGCGCCCGGGCAGAGAGCAGGAGCTGTGGCTGAATGCTATTGTGGAGAAAATATAATAATATGAGAATGCAAAAAGGCAAAGCTCTCTAATAATGAGGCTTTGCCTTTCTTGTTATCGTGTTGAATGCATATTACATTTCCATGTTGGTCCAGACGTTCTGCACGTCGTCGTCTTCTTCCAGCTGGTCCATTAATTTGTCCATCTGTTTCTGCAGAGCTGGGTCCAATGCGGTGTACATATTTGGCAGCATGGTGATATCAGCCTGTACGAATTCGTATTTGCCTTCTAATGCTTCACGTACTGCAGCGAAATCGTTTGGAGCAGTGATGATGGCAAAGCCGTCTTCTTCTGCCTGGAAATCTTCTGCACCTGCTTCTAAAGCAGCTTCCATCAGTTCATCTTCGTTGATATCGTCATCAGCAGCGATTAAAATCTGGCCTTTACGTTCAAACATATAGCTTACGGAGCCTGCTGTACCCAGGTTGCCGCCGTTGCGGTCCAGATAGTAGCGTACGTTGCCGGCTGCACGGTTTTTGTTGTCGGTCAGCACTTCGATAATCATAGCAATCCCGCCAGGACCATAGCCTTCGTATGTGATCTGTTCGTAGTTTGCACCGCCATCTTCGCCGGTACCTTTTTTGATTGCGCGGTTGATGTTGTCGTTTGGCATATTGTCTGCTTTTGCTTTCTGGATAGCCAGTTTCAAAGCAGCGTTGTAATCAGGGTTGCCGCCGCCCTGACGAGCAGCTACAGAAATTGCGCGTGCGTGTTTGGTAAACACGTTGGAGCGCAGAGAGTCCATTTTATTTTTTTTACCTTCAATATTGTGAATACGTCCCACAAATATCTCTCCTTAATATAGATTAGATACAATATCTCCAACTCAATAATATATCACAATTAATACAGAAAGGCAATTCTCATTTACAAAAAATTCATTTATTCTTTGTGTATTTTTTATAAAGCTAGTACGGTTTGCATAATTTTCTTCATGTCGGACAGACTAACTGCAGAGATTTCATATTGATAAATATTGCATCAGGAGGGTCATATTATGGGATATACCATTGGCAGATTAATTTTGTCCAGTTTGACATTATTGATTTTTTTCGGTGTGGCAGAACGTGTGCTGGATCGGATGCATATGAGTGATAAAAGTGCTATGTTGGTGCTGCTGGCCATTGTGGCGGGCAGTTTTGTGAATTTGACGCTGTTTCAAAATGATATGCTGACGGTGCGCATAAATTTAGGCGGTGCTCTGGTTCCGCTTGGGGTGGCGTTGTATGTATGGTTTCGTGCCGGCAGTATGAAGGAACGGGTACGTTCTCTGCTGGGGGCTGTGCTTGTGACAGGTGCTATTTGGCTTTTGGGCATGTTTATTTCGGATGAATATGCGCTTCCGGTAGATATTATTTATCTGTATCCGATTGTGGCTGCTTTGGTGGGGTATTTGTTTGGCCGTTCACGAAAAGGGGCTTTTATTGCAGCTGTGCTGGGTGTGATTTTCTTTGATGTTAGTCATGGGGTGTATTTGATTACCAATCATATTCCGGGGCTTGTACATTTTGGCGGTGGCGGTATGTATGATACTGTGGTGCTGTCGGGTGTGCTGGCGGTATGTCTGGCGGAGCTGATTGGCGAAACCAGAGAACGATTGCAGGGTGGGCCCAAGGCTGAAGGACACAATCAATCAGTGCTTCAAAATTTGCGTAATGCGCAAAACACTTCAGGTACGGGTATGAAGGAGGGCAGGTATCATGGCTAATCTGGTCACAAAGCAAATGGCACGGGATACACGAAAACGCAGCAATTATATGGTAGCGGTGCTGAGTATTTTATGTTTGTGTCTGTTTACGTATGTATTTACACAGTGGCAGCAGAATGGGAGCTTTTTGCCTGTGTGGGAAGCATCTGATGGCTCTGATGAAGAAACTGCCGGTGTATATTATACGCTGTATGACTCCGCTTCCGGTGAAGTGATTGAGTATATGGGCCGTCGTGTTTATAGTGGTGATGAGCTTTTGACAGGGGATAATCGATATTATCGTGTTGAGCGTGTAGACGGGCATAATGCTTATTGTGAATTGTTGGGAGAATGTGCCATTGAGCAGGTACTAGATGAATTGTACAGCGGCAGTGTTCCTACGGTAAGTACAGGTGCGGGAACGATACAGTATGATTTACAGGACAAGGAGATCGACAGTATATCGGTGGGTACGAGAAATTTTCAATCCGTTGCGATATACTGTACCCATACCGATGAAAGCTATGTGCCTACATCCGGTACGGAAAGCAAACATGGCGGAGGAGATATTTTAGATGTGGCCGAGACCATGGTTACGGTGCTGGAAAATCAAGGTGTTTCGGTCATTCATAGCGACAATTTGCATGACCCGCATGATGTCAATGCGTATCAGCGTTCGCGTAAAACTGCTGCTGAGCTGTTGCGAGGAGCCCCTGCGGCGATTATAGATGTGCATCGGGATGGTATTCCTGATCCGGAGTATTATGCTACTACGCTGGATGGCAAAGAAGCTACCCAGATTCGCATTGTGGTGGGCCGGCAGAATCAGAACAGTGAAGCCAATATTGCGTTTGCAGAAAAAATGAAGGCTTATTATGACGATGTAAAACCGGGGCTGATTAAATCTATTTTTATGGCCAAGGGCAATTACAATCAGGATTTGGCACCCAACTCGGTATTGCTGGAAATAGGAACCCATACCAACACGTTAGAAGCGGCTCAGAATGGTGCAAAAGAGTTTGCAGAGGTGCTTCCTCAGTTTTTGGGGCTGAAGACGGTCAGCGACAAAAATACAGCGTCTGAAGATAAGCAGAATCATGCTTCAGGCTCGATATCTGACACGGATAGCGGTACGGGCAAAGCGATTGTGCTGTTGCTTTTAGCAATTGCCATCGGTGGTGCAATCTATTTGTTTGTCACAAAATGCAAAGGTCGTGTATGACGAGAGGGGCTATGTTATGGCAGCACAGGAACACCAGTATTTGATGGCTATTTTGCTTGGGTTTGCTGCAGGTGTGCTGGCAAGATTCTGTATGCTGCGCAGTGATTACAGGAATTATCCATCCTATCCCCATGGATATATTATTCATTTGTCGCTGGGTGCCATTGCTGCAGTTTTGGCTTCACTGGCGGTACCGGCTCTGATAGAAGAAGAACTGACAGCGATTACATTTCTGGTATTGTGTGCACAGCAGTTTCGTGATATTCGCAGTATGGAGCGGGAAACACTTATGAAACTGGAAGAACAGGCGCTGATTCCACGTGGTGCAGATTATATTGAAGGTATCGCCAAAGTATTTGAGTCACGCAATTATCTTGTCATGCTGGTGGCTTTGCTGGTGTCGGCATTTGCGGTGATGATAAACTGGCAGGCTGGCTGTCTTGCTGCTGTTGTGCTGGTAGGCGTATCAATTTTTTGTATGCGAGGCAGTTATATTGGCGATATTGCGCAGATTCAGGCCGGTACGCTTCATTTTGAGAAGTCGTTGCTGTATGTAGATGATATTGTATTGATGAATGTAGGGGATCCATCGGCGCGGGAAAAAATTTTGCGCGAAGGGGTGGGTATTGTGCTGAAGCCATACAACGATGATGGCAGAGCTGTATTGAACAGTCCCGGGCAGCGACAAGCCATCCTGCATGATATTTCTATCCTTACCGGCAATCAGATGGATATCGGTGAGCAGGAATGGAGCCCTATGGCGCGCAAAAATATGAAAACGGGAGTATTGGGTATTTTTGTTTTGCCAAATTATAAAGATACACAGGCAGTGATTTCTGCAGCAGAACGTGTGCCTGTGCTGGAAAGTGCGGCGCAGAAACCATTGTCTAATCCCATCGGACGAAAGCTGGCGAAACAAAAAAATTCGGATCAGATTGCATGAAAGACAGGTGAAGTTGATGGAGGATACCATTCTGGCAGCAGTGACGACTGATGCATATGCAGATAAAGTACATGGCAATGTGGCTGTTTTTATTGCTGATGATGAAATAGAGCAGCAGCGCACAGCGATGCTGTTGGCAAGAATTATGCGCGGGATGAGCCATGATTTGGAGAATGGGGTTATGATTATTGTGAGGCATTAAAAGACAGGCATAGTACGCATTGCCAAAAGGGCTCTATTGCTTTCTGCTGTGTCGAGATTGACATGGACAAATGCGAAATATTGTATCAAATGCGGTGGACAAAGTCCATAAGCATGAGACAATACGAGCATATGTCCATGGAACGAGGGTTTGCAGAATCAATAGAGCCCTTTTTTGATTTATTTGTTTTTATTTATGCGTTTATCAAAATGATAGAAGATGGTTTCATCTTCGTGAAATATGTGGGTGGTGATATCAAAGATTCTGTCAATATCACCGGATGTGATAATTTGCTGCGGTGTGCCTTCGTTGACAATTCTGCCATGGTTCATCAAGATGATATGATCAGAATATTCTAACGCCAGGTTTAAATCATGCAGCACCATGATGATGGTTTTGCCTGCCTCATTCAATGTACGAATCAGTTCCATAATTTCAAAACGAATATTAATATCCAGATAGGTGGTGGGTTCGTCCAGAAAAATGATATCGGTGTCTTGAGCCAGTGCCATGGCAATATAGGCTCTCTGCCGCTGCCCGCCTGATAAGCGATTGACATAGCGATTGGCATATTCGGTGGCTTTTACTTGTTTGATAGCCTGTGCAATGATTTCTTTATCATTTTTTGTGAGCTCTCGACCGTATTTCTGGTGTGGGTAACGTCCATAGGCCACCAGATCTTCCACAGTAATTTCCGGTGGATGATTGGTTTGCGCTAAAAGAGCGACTTCTTTTGCAAAGGCTTTGGTTTTCATGGTATGCACATCATTGCCATGCAGCAGAATTTTGCCTGCAGATGGCGTAAGCAGTCGGCAGATAATTTTCAGCAATGTACTTTTGCCGCAGCCGTTCGGCCCCAGGATAGATGTGATTTTACCATCAGCGAAAGATGTGGTGATATTCTCAAGCAGAGGAGGCTGCCCCGGATAGGCATAGCTTATGTTTTTCAGCTCAATCATGATTGCTCCTCCTGTTGCGAATAATCAGATAGATAAAGAATGGCCCGCCGATAAAGGACAACAGAATACCTACTGGCAGCACATATGGTGCAAATGCCATACGGCTGACCAAATCGCACAAAATTACAAAAGCGGCGCCGCCAAATGCGCTGGCGGGTACCAGATAGCGATTGTCGTTGCCGATCAGAAACCGAATGGCATGGGGCACTACCAGCCCTACAAAGCCGATTAGCCCGGCAAAACTGACTGCAGCGCCGGCCAAAATAGCTGCGGTAAGAATCAGCAGAAATCGTGTACGGTTTACAGCCATGCCAAGAGATTTGGCTGTTTCTGTGCCCAAAGAAATAATATTCATATCGCGACGCATCAGCATAGCCAGAAGCAGGCCAAGCAGAATATACACTGCCGGAAAGCGCAAGCCGTGCAGTGTGAGCCCTGATAAGCCGCCTACCAGGAAAGTACTGGCCCCGATATATGCATCGGGATATAAAATCATAATACAGTTCATGCCGGCACCTAAAATGCTGCTCATAGCAATCCCGGTGAGTACCAGTGTGATACGGGATACGCCGGAGCCCATAGCCAGCGCGAAAATCAGCATGGCCGTAACCAAGGCTCCCAGAAATGCCGCAAATGGTAAAAGGGCATCCATAGCCGGAAAAAATGCAGAGCACAATAATACCATTAGCCCGGCACCGGAGTTGACGCCGATAATGTTAGGACTGGCCAGCGGGTTTTGCAGTACTGCCTGCAAAATTGCGCCGGATACCGCCAGAGCACTGCCCGCCAAAAGCGCTCCCAGTACACCGGGAAGGCGGGAGTATAGGACAATACGGTAAGCGCTGTCTGCAGTATTTCCGGAGATTGCCGCTTGCAAAAAATCTGCCGGGGATATGCGGGTTGAGCCCAGGCTAATCCCCAGCAGAATAGCGATGACAGTCAGCAGTATGGTAAACAGCAGCATTAGTCTGCCTTTTTGTGCATTGGTGTACTGTTTCATATTATACCGCCTGTTCGTTTAATAATGCTGCCAGATAGGCATAGCTTTCATCCCATACAGCATTTGGTTTGTATAAAAATTTGTCCTTTGGCAGCAGAATATATCTGTCATTTTTTACAGCAGTCAGGCTGTTCCATGCCGGATTGCTTTCTACATTTTCTTTCAGATTTTTCTGTGCCAGTGCGTCATCGTTGCCCATTGGGATGACAAATATATAGTCCGGATCGGTTTCGATAATTTTTTCTACACTGAAATCCTGCAGCATGCTTGGATAGTCGTCCAGAATATTTTTGCAGCCCAGTTCAGAAAGCATTTTGCCTGTCATGGTATCGGAACTCTGCGCGCGAATACCGCCGGAATATGTTATCATCAAGAGCACGGAAGGGGATGTTTCTGTTTTCGAATCGGCTATAATCTGTGCGATACGTTCTTCTACAGCAATGCCGTTTGTCTGATAGGCATCTTGATTGCCGGTGATATCGGTACAGATTTTCAGCATGTTTAGATAATCCTCAAAATGGGTGACACTGAAATAAGCTGCAGGAATATCGGCGCCGTTCAAAGCATCTTTCAGTGCTACATGACTGTCGGTACGCGTGGTCTCCGATGACAACAGCACCAGATCCGGATTCAATGCCAGAATTTCTTCGATGTTTGGGTTTTGATAGGTGCCTACAATAGCGATATCTTCCGGCAGGCCTAAATCACGATTATCTACGGTGTCGTAGGATGTGCCCACCAGAGTATCAGCGCCTCCTGCCAGAATCCAGATTTCAGAGAAACTGCCCATCAGGGATACCACACGTTGCGGATTATGCACTGTAATTTCCTGTCCAATGGCATCGGTAAACGTATAACCATCTTCCTGCTGCGATGATTCCTGCATAGTTTGATTTGTTCCGCACCCGCTCAATGCCAGAATCGACACAAGCAGCAGTGCCAGCAGAAAGCAGTATCTTGCATGTGTTTGTTTACAGTTGTGTTTTTGCATCATGACAATGCTCCTTTGCAGATCGTCTTGTATGTTATTTTGTCAGCTGTTTGCCAAAGGCACAGTAGCTGTCTTCCTGCAGAATATCTCCGTCATGATAATAAGCAGAACGAGCACGGCATCCACCGCAAATCGTTTTGTATCCGCATTTTCCGCAGGTACCTTTATAAGCCTGGGTGCGCAATGTCTGGAATACATCTGCGTTTTTCCAGATTTCATCAAATGGCTGTTCATGCACATCGCCGGCTTCTTCTACCATATATGCACATGGGCGTACTTTCCCTGTAGGACTGATGATGCAATAAGTAAGCCCTGCCAGGCAGCCTCTGGTAAAGCGCGGGTCGATATCTACACCCAGCTGTTTGGCTACGCGGGTAAATTGCGGTGCACAGGTAGGTTTGATGGCAATGGGAACTTCTTTTTGTTTTTCCATGATAGAGCGTAAGAGGTTTTCATATTCCATAACTTCTACAGCAGTTTCTTCGATATAAACACCGCGACCTACCGGAATCAGGAAGAAGATGTATTCTGCCATGGCGCCCATTTCTACAGCGAAGTCAATGATATCGAGGATTTCGCTTTTGTTCCAGTCCATGATAGTAGTGTGAATCTGGAATGGAAGCCCCACTTCTTTGCAGTTTTTCATGCCCTGCACAGTGCGTGCAAATGCCTCCGGATGACCGCGAAACTCGTTGTGTTTGGCTTCATCCAGGCTGTCTAGGCTGATGCCCATAGCCATAGCGCCGGCATCTTTCAATTTTTGTGCCACTTCTTTGGTAATCAGCATACCGTTGGTGCCGAATACTGGGCGTAAACCTTTTGATGCAGCATATGCCACCAGTTCATAAATATCCGGGCGCATCAAAGGCTCGCCGCCGCTGAAAATCATAATTTTAAATCCGGCGCGGGCAATTTCATCAATTAATTTTTTTCCTTCTTCGGTAGTCAGTTCAGCCTCTTTTTGATTGCCTGCATCCTGATAGCAGTGTTTGCAGGTAAGATTGCACTGATTGGTAGTCATCCATGATACGATCATTTTGTTAGCTCCTTTATTTTCTTTTTGTTTGTGCGTGTACAATAATTTTATTTAGCAAAAACATTACATTTGCTGTTTTTGGCGATAAATTTCTACAATTTGCTGTATAAAAACGGTTACTTCCTGTCGCAGTGCCGAGAAAGAATCATGCATACCGGAATCGGCAGTATCGGTAATCAGCACATCATGGTGTTTGCTGTGGGAAATATCCAGTCCAAATTGTGATTGCATATCCAGATAGCGGCGGGCAATATCCTGACATTTCTCGCTTTCAGGCGGTTCGTGCATATGAATCAGACGCACCGATTCTGCAATCAGCTTATGAAACTGCTCGATGGCTTTTTTACGTTCCATCTCGGAAAGAATCCGCTGCTGTTCAGCTTTGGCTTCTTCCTGTTCCCTGTAGGCATTTTCTTCAAATGAACAGCTCAGTTGCCAAATATATTTGCCTTCATCCTGAAAACGTTCAATCATATTGGCGTAATGCTGCCAGTTCACTTCCGCGTCTGTCTTTACCGTTTCGCTGAGATTTTTTAATGTGGCAAACCGCTTCATCAGTGTGGACATTTCTTTTTCCACATCTGCAATCTTTTTGTCCAGCAAAAGTTTTACAGAAGGGGGCTCCTCAAATCCATTCAGATTTTCTCTAATTTCTGTGATGGATAACCCCATAAATTTGAAACATAAAATCTTATATAGTTTTTCTTCATCTTTTTCTGTGTACAGACGCTGATTTCTGCTGCCTTTGGCAGATGGTTTCAGTAGATTTTCCTGGTCATAATACTGGATGGTGCGAACGGTTACCCCGACTTTGTCGGCAAGTTCGCCAATTGTCATATAATTGGGTTCCTGCTGTTCATGCATAAGATTGGTCTCCTTTCTCAATGGTGTGGGAAAGATATATATTCAAACAGAAATTATAGTAGATTACGCAGCGTCGTTGTCAAGTATAAAAGCATAAAAGTGTAATAAAATATACCTGCCAATACACAAAAGACCGCAATTGCTTTCTGCAGTGTCCATGGAACGAGGGTTAGCAGAATCAATTGTGGTCTTTATAGGATTAACTCAAATATTTTAATACATGATTACATAATAATCGTAACTCAATCGGGCTGCGGTTTAGTCCAATTAAACAATCAAAGTTAATATCCATTTCAGCTGAAAGGACTTCTTTGGTTTCCGGATTATGGTGAATCCACAAATATCCCGGTGTTCGTTTGCCATCGGGTATCTCATAATAATGGATTACGGTGCCATCCGGCAGCGTATCGCTTTTTTGAAAAAGCACCATCTGGTTTAGTTCAGGCGGCAAAGCTTTTTCAATGCGCCGCATTTTTGCAATCATTTCTTCACTGCTCATAATACAGCCTCCAAAATATAAAATCGAATATACGCAAGATAAGTATATAAAGTATATTTAGTACATAATGCTATTATTTTTATGACTAATTCACTAGATATAGCAATATCTATGTTTATTATATCACAATAGCGGGTAAATAGAAACCATGAGATGATAAAAGAATTTATAAAATTACGAACATTTTTTCGATTTAGCTATTGACGAACGTAGGTTTGTAGTGTATAGTATAAACAGAACAAAGATTCGCGGAACAAAAATTCGTACAAACGTAAATTCGAATAATGAAATACAATATGAAATAGATACAAAGGAGCAGTGATTACAATGAGAGAACAAAAGACAAAATATGGTGTATTGGCAATGGTTATGGTAGCAGGTATGATTGGTGCAATTGCAGCATTGGATTCTATTCCGGCAATGGGGATTCTGGGTATGGCAATGCTGTTTCTGGTATGCAGTGCGGGGCTGTTGTTTTGTTTGATGAAGCTGGAAGTGATGGACTTTCGCAAAGGAACATTCTGGTATGAATTAAATGCGCAGGTAAATGCGCCAAAACGTCGTGCAGCTGTACAGCGCCGTTATGCACCGAGCAATCCTGTAGCAAATTCTGCAGTATTGGCGAAATAAGTTCATTTACAAAATGCATTTTGCGTGGTATTGGGGCAAAATGCATTTTTTTATTGACAAGTGGGCAAAATATCCGCATACTAATAGGGACAGGTCTTTGGTACTGGTAGGAGGAGTAGGGCATGGATATGAAACAAAAAATGCATCATAATCGAGCTATGGTATTCTGTATGGTGCTTTGTATAGCATTCTGTATGACTGTTGCGACCGGATGCAGTAAGGAGGCACAGAACAGTGACATATCTGCTGTTAGCCAAACTGAAACACTGCAGGATGCTGCACAGATAGAAGATGGCATTTATATCATGTTATACATGTTGAATGAGGATAGCTGGGAGACAGAAATTGATGCAGATACAGAAGATGCGGATGCTGAGCTGACTACCACTGTAGTAGCAGAAATTTCTGAAAAAGATTTAAATGCAGAAACAATTGTAGTAAAATACAACGAAATTGTTGTACAAAGTTTATATGGCGAGTTGTTTACAGTAAATCACGTAACAAAAGCTGATAATAAAGTTATTGTTGATTTTGACTCTGCCAGTATAGCGGAAATCGGGATTCCGGAAGGGGAAGAAGGGCAGCTGTTCTATAATCTGGCACGGAGTATTGATGAAAATCTGGGCGACGTAAATTATGTGTATCTGACAATGGATGGTGGAAAAGATTTTCGTCTTGGGCATTTATGGTTTGTCGCTGAGGAGCCGTTTTATTCCGGAAGAGGCTTTGCGGAGTAGGGTGGCAAGGCTCGCAAATATAGGTTCGTGATAAAAAGCAAGCGCTTTTTTCAATCAGATTGCTGATTGAGAAAAGCGCTTTTCTTGTATATTTGGCTGTATGTTTACTACTGTTTTTCAATTGCAGCGTGGTCTAGCACAAAGCTTGCGATATCATTGCCAACGACAGTATCTACAGTGTTTTTCTGCTGATATTCATCCGGGATGCTTTTACCGGTGCCGCTCATAAATAAGTGATTCAGATTATCATAAAAGCGGAAATGTACATCGCTGTATTGATCAAAAGCCGATTGCCATAAATCGTAATCTGTTTTTGTTACCTGATAATCGCGTCCGCCTTGCAGTACCAGAAATGGTTTGTTGGAATTCTGCACTTCAGTGATTGGATCATAGTTCTGCAGATCAAGCCAATAACTGGCCGGAGTGCCGCCTAATTGCTCTGCGGTATAAGAATCGTCCGGTGTCAGAGCTTTGATAGCAGTGACCATATCTTGCGTCTGTTTCAGCAGTTTTTCTTTGGATGCATCGTCCAGCTCTTTTTCAAGGCTCAAAATGTATTCTGTCTGTTCCAGAATCAAATCTTCCAATGGACGGGCAGCAGCTGCCAGCATAATATAACCGGCTGCGTCCGGTGTTTGTGCAGCAATGCGAGGCATTAAATAACCGCCCAGACTGTGCCCTGCAATATAAATCTGTTCTGCATTAACTGAATTTACTGTTTTCAAATATTCCAGAGCGTATACCACATCGTCGATGGTTTCATCCTGTACGGTAACATCTGTTTGCTGTGCCAATTGATTTGCGTACAGATAAGTACGTTTGTCATAACGGAGTACAGCAATACCCTGTGCGGAAAGCTGTTCAGCCAAGTCCATGAACGGCAGATTTGGACCAATCTGTTCGTTGCGATCGCTTGGACCGGAGCCGTGTACCAGAATCACTGCTGGGAATGGACCGTCACCATCCGGCAATGTTAAGCTGCCGCTGATAGGATATTCTTCAGAACCAAATGTTACTTCAATATCATTTTCAAGCTGCATGCTGTTGCTGGCGGCCACATTGTCAGTAATGAAGAAACCGCTGATTTCGCCTTTGGTATTCAGTGTAAGGCGCAAAGTTGCAGAGCCGTTTTTGAAAAAGCAAGGCACATCGGCAATCTGATAGCCATCTTTAGCGGTTAGGGTAATATCGGTTTTGTAATAATCAAAAGCCCCATATGTCCCGAGGTGTTTTGCCCATACTTGCTGCAGATCTGCCAACGATACCTGCTTTTTCATATTTTCATCGAAATAGGAGTAAAAGTCTTCGACTTTGTTGTTTACCAATTTATCAATAATGATAAAGGTGCGCTCTGTGTAATTAATCTGCTGTGCCGATGCCTCTTTCGATACATCATCAGAATTATTTCCACAGCTGCATAAACCGAATGCTATAAGGAGCATTGCTGCGATACAAATAATCGTAAAAGGTTTTTTCATAGTCCACCTCATGTTATTTCAGATTTTCGCTGTTGAGACATTGCAAAGCTTCCGGAATGAATACACCGTCTTTGCGAATCAGTACATCATCAAAATAAATTTCTCCGCCGCCATATTCCGGCGTCTGAATATATACCAGGTCCCAATGCAGTTTAGAATCGTTGCCGTTGTCAGCATCTTCATAGCATCTGCCGGGAGTCAGATGGATACTTCCCATGATTTTTTCATCAAACAGTGTGTCTTTCATCGGATGCAGAATATACGGGTTGACACCGATGGCAAATTCTCCGACATAACGGCAGCCTTCATCCATATCCAGTACAGCGTTAAGTTTTTCTGTATTGTTGGCTGTGGCCTCAACGATTTTACCGTTTTCAAATACAAATCGGATATTGTCGTATGTGAAGCCCTCATGTACAGATGGAGTATTGTATGTGATGACACCGTTGATAGAATGTTTTACCGGTGCGGTATATACTTCGCCGTCAGGAATGTTGCATTTGCCATCACATTTGATTGCAGGAATATCCTTGATAGAGAAGGTAAGGTCAGTGCCTTCCCCTACAATATGCACTTTGTCGGTACGGTTCATCCATTCCACCAGTACATCCATTGCTTTGGACATTTTTCCGTAATCCAGGTTGCATACATTAAAATAAAAATCTTCAAAGGCTTCCAGGCTGGTATTGGCCAGCTGTGCCATGGAATGATTCGGATAACGCAGCACAACCCATTTGGTATTGTTTACTCGTTCATTTAATACATCGTTGTTCATAGCAGTGTACAGCTGCAGTTTATCCTGCGGCACATCGGACAGTTCTGCAATATTGTCGGAGGCACGAATACCGATATAGGCATCCATCTGTTTCATCTGCGCCATATCCAGATCTGCTTTCAGTTTCAGCTGTTCCTCTGTGCAGTTCATCATAAATGCACGGTTGATTTCATAATCTTCGATTTGTACATAAGGATAGCCGCCTGCTGCATAAGTTTCTTTTACCAGTGCTTGTGCCAGGCCGTAGGCAGAGGTGCCGAATACATGAATCATTACCTTTTCGCCGGGCTGTACGGTGCAGGAGTAGTTGATTAAATTATGAGCCAGTTCTTTAATTCGTGGGTCCATATGAAACATCCTTTCTATGCAGCAGTATGGGTTTGCGAAAACATGCTGTATGCTGCAGCCATCAGATTTTTATATTATCTTCTATTATGTAATACATAAACGCCTTTTTATTTTATCATAAATCTGTATAGATATGCAAGGAATGTACGCACAGTTTGTGCAGTTTTGCCCCAATGACAAGAAAAGAGACCTGAAATGCATAAAAATCGGCTAAGATATCAGTATCTTAGCCGTTGGTATGTTTATTTATTTTACTGCTTCCGGTTTGATGATGCCGATATATGGAAGCTGACGATACTTCTCTGCATAATCCAGCCCATAACCGATAACGAATGCATCCGGAATTTCATAGCCAATATAATCAGGGCGATAGGTAACCCCACGGGAAATCTGTTTTTCTAAAAATACGCAGCTCTTTACAGATTTTGCGCCTCTTTCTTCCATAAGCTTTACCAGAAGGCTTAATGTAAGCCCGGAATCGAAAATATCATCAATAATCAGTACATGGCGTCCTGCCACATTCTGTTTCAATTCTTTTGTGATTTTTACTTCTCCGCTGCTTTTTGTGCTGTTGCCATAGCTGGAAGCACCAATAGAGTCCAGAATAATATTTCCATCCATTTTACGCACCAGATCACAAGTAAACGGCATTGCACCATTCAAAGCACACACCGCAATTACCTCTTCTCCGTTATAATCAGCACTGATTTGTGCACCAAGCTCCGCTACACGGCTGGCAATCTGTTCTTCATTCAGCAGTATTTCTTTTACATCAGGATGCATCTATAATTCCTCCGATTTTCAAAAAATATATCGTTATTATAACATGCTTTGTTCAAAATAGATAGAGGAAACAGAACAATAAATCATGAATATGGCAGTTTGTGCAGAATAACAGGAGACTGTTTCAAGTTCCTTTTCCTTGATTTTCTTTGTGTTTATGCTATAATGAAACACGTATTTTAGGAATGTATATAGCAATATGCAGTAATAAACATTAAGGACGTGAAAGTGTGAATTTTTTTGAAAATTTCTTTAAAATAAAAGAAAACAATTCGACAATCCAGACGGAAATCGTAGCTGGCGTCACAACATTTTTTTCCATGGCCTATATTGTGCTTGTAGCACCAAATCAGCTTACAGGATTTTCAGCCGAACATCAGGCGGTGTGGAATGCGGTATATGTAGCATCCATTCTGGTAGCGGTAATTGGTACGCTCTTGATGGCGTTTTATGCGAAGATGCCATTTGCACAGGCTTGCGGTATGGGGCTGCTGTCGGTATTTTCGGTGTGTTTTATGCTGCCGCAGATTGTATCCGGCGGCGATGTGGAGGCAGGATATCAGGCAGGGCTTGTTATTGTATTTTTATCCGGGATTCTGTTTTTGATTTTGTCAGTGACCGGTGTGCGTGAATATATTGCCCGTGCGATACCGGATAGTATAAAAAAAGCTATGGCTGCCGGGATTGGTCTGTTTATTGCATTTATCGGGTTTCAGAATGTTGGCATTATTCAGGACAATCCATATACACTGACACAGTTTGTAGATATTCACGGAGCCATTATCAGTGAAAGCGGTATTGCCGCTGCAATGCCGGCCATTTTGGCTTTACTGGGGTTCTTCCTGATTGCTATACTGGAAAAACGTCGTATAAAAGGCGGTGTGATGATTGGGATTGTAGCAATCACGGTGTTGTATTATATTTGTCTGGGTACAGTGCCGAATTTGGAAATGGGGCAGGTTGGGCAATCCTTTCGTGATTTCAAAGAGATTGGTTTTCTGGCTATCTTAAATCCGGAAGCCTGGAAAAATGCCTTCAGCGTAGAATACGTAGGCGGATTGATTAATGGGATTATCTATGTATTTGTGTTCTGTCTGGTAAATATGTTTGATACAGTAGGTACATTATATGGGGTAGCGTCTCAGGCCGATATGCTGGATGAAAATGGTGACCCGATTAATTTAGGCAAAGCTATGACCTGTGACTCTCTGGCTACGGTTGCCAGCGGTATTTTGGGTACATCTACCGCATCCTCTTATGTAGAAGCCTCTGCAGGTGTGGCTGCCGGGGGGCGTACCGGGCTGACTGCTCTGGTAACGGCTCTGTGTTTTGCGGCCTGCTTATTTCTGGCACCTCTGGCTAGCATTGTACCGGCATGTGCCACAGCACCGGCATTGATTTATGTAGGGGTATTGATGCTAGGCAATATCCGTTCTGTAGATTTTAGTGATTTGGAATCTGCTGTACCTGCATTTCTGACCATGATTATGATGCCGTTGTCTTATTCTATCGCAAATGGTATTGGGATCGGCTGCATCTCTTATGTGCTGATTCGCATCGGTACAGGAAAGTTTGAGAAAAAAGATTTCATTGTAACGATGATTGCCCTGCTGTTTGTATTGAAATTTGTAACCATTAGTATGTAATAAGCTGTAAAAGCACTATTTATGTCAAACAACAAAGTATGCTGTATGATGTGCAGAATACTTTGTTGTTTTTATTTTGCTGTAAAAACACTGTTTTGAAGAAAAAAGATAAGAAATCGGTAAAGAATTCAGGAAATTTGCAGGTTTCTCTTTTCGGAAGGGCAGTGATTGTGCTATAATCAAATGTACGATTCATTTTTTAGCAAATTGTCAGCTTAATATGATAATTTGCCATATTATCAACATGGAAGGTGGATCCGCATGGAGAAGCAGCAGTTTGAATGTATGACACTCTGCCCGTTAGATGGCAGATATGCAGGGATTAAAGAAGCCCTGGGAGAGTATTTCAGTGAATATGCGCTGACGAAGTATCGTGTATATGTAGAGGTGCAGTGGCTGAAATTTTTAATCGAGACAATGGATGATGCAATTCTGGCAAGATTTGACCGTGCAGATATGCCGAAAATTGAAGCTATTGCAAATCAGTTTGATTATAATGCGTTCAAAGCAATCAAAGAAATTGAAAATGTAACCCGTCATGATGTAAAAGCAGTAGAATATTATATTGGTGATGCGCTGAAAGCGCTGGGGTATGATTATCTCATCAGCTTTGTGCATATCGGGTGCACTTCAGAAGATATCAACAATACTTCCTATGCATGCATGATTCGCGATGGGCTGTACAATGTATGGCTGCCTCGTGCAAAAGAACTGGCGGATATTGTAGATGGCTATGCAGTGCAGTACAAAGATGCAGCTATGCTGGCACGTACCCACGGGCAGCCGGCTACCCCTACTACCATCGGTAAAGAATTTAAAGTATATGCATATCGCATGAAACAAAGCATTGCCCATATTGAAAGTATTGCCATCAAGGCTAAATTCAATGGTGCTACCGGCACATACAGTGCTATTACAACTGCTTATCCGCAGATTGACTGGCCGATGATGAGCAGAAAATTTGTAGAGGAATACCTGGGTGTTACCTTTAATCCGCTGACCACACAGATTGAAGGCCATGACTATGTATGTCATATTTTAGATGGTATTCGTCATTTCAACAATGTGGTATGTGATTTGGATGTGGATATGTGGCTGTATATTTCTATGGAGTACTTCAAACAGATTCCGGTAGCAGGCGAAGTAGGCAGCAGCACCATGCCGCATAAAGTAAATCCGATTCGTTTTGAAAACAGTGAAGCCAATGTAGAGCTGTCCAATAATCTTTGTGTGGGCTTAAGCAATAAGCTGCCGAAATCTCGTATGCAGCGTGACTTGTCCGACTCCTCCAGCCAGAGAAATCTGGGATTGGCATTCGGGTATTCTATGCAGGCAATCAGCGAAACCAAAAATGGTCTGGCCAAATGTGTTGTAAATTATGACAAACTGGCCAGTGACCTGAATGAAAAATGGGAAGTGCTGGCTGAGCCAATTCAAACCATGCTGCGCAAATACGGTGTACCGGATGCGTATGATACATTAAAAGCGCTGACACGGGGTAAAAATATTTCCAGAGAAGATATCCTGAAATTTGCCGAAGGTCTGGACATGCTCTCCGAAGAAGACAGACAGACATTGGTGAATATGACACCGGCAAGCTATATCGGCAAAGCAGCAGAACTTGCTGTACTTGAATTATAGGAGGCACCTAATATGAGTGGTTTTTTCGGAATTGCATCCAGAGAGGATTGCGTTACAGAATTGTTTTACGGGGTTGACTATCATTCCCATTTAGGGACAAAACGCGGCGGTATGACTGTATACGGTGACAGAGGCTTTGACAATGCCATTCATAATATCTCAAATGCGCCGTTCCGTACAAAATTTGAGCTGGAATCCAATGAAATGCAGGGGAATATTGGTATTGGTGTTATTTCCGACTACGAGCCGCAGCCTTGGGTATTGCAATCTCATTTAGGCAGCTTTGCACTTGCTACTGTTGGTGTTATTAATAATGTTCAGGAACTGCTGGATATTTTATATGCAGATGGTGCAGTGCATTTCCAGGAAATGAAAGGCGGCGAAGT
>JAGARS010000138.1 GCA_017622155.1 Peptococcaceae bacterium | reverse complement strand
GGTGCAGTGCTCAATGCCAACTATATGATGAAAGGGCTGCAGGATTTATATCCGGTAGCTTATGCCAAAGACCACTGCATGCACGAATTTGTACTGGATCTGGCAGAACTGAAGAAAGAAACCGGCGTATCAGCTTTGGATGTAGCTAAGTCCTTAATTGATAACGGCATTCATCCGCCAACCATGTACTTCCCGCTGATTGTACATGAAGCACTGATGTTTGAACCAACGGAAACCGAATCCCGTGAAACATTGGACGAAGCCATTGAAGTAATGCGCAGCCTGTATCAGAAAGCGCATGATGAAGCAGAGTATATGCATCATGCACCGCATCATGCACAGATTAAACGTCCGGACGAAGTGCTGGCAGCACGTCAGCCGGTATTGCGTTATGCATTTACACAGGAATAAAATTGCGATACAATATACGTTATAATAAATTCGAGCATTATAACGGAGGAAGAAGCACATGATTACACGCACCTATTATTATATCGAAGAAGAAAGTACAGACCCCTTTTACAACCTGGCTATCGAGCAGCATCTTTTGGACCTTGTGCCAAAAGGCAGCTGTATTCTGTATCTGTGGCAAAATAAACATACAGTCGTTATCGGCAAAAACCAGAACTGCTGGAAAGAATGCAAGATGCAGGAGCTGGCTGACGATGGAGGGGATATGGTACGCAGATTGTCCGGCGGCGGTGCAGTGTATCATGATTTGGGCAACCTCAATTTCACCTTTGTGACACACAAAGAAGATTATGAGGTATCGCGTCAGCTGGATGTGATTTTGACAGCGCTGCATACATTAGGCATTGCTGCTGAAAAAAGCGGGCGCAATGATTTGCATGTAGATGGCCGCAAATTTTCCGGAAATGCATTTTACGACAATGGGCGCAGATGTTTTCACCACGGTACACTGATGGTAGATGTGGACAAAGAAAAACTGGGCAAATACCTGCAGGTGTCACCGGGGAAACTTTCCGGCAAAGGTGTGGATTCTGTACAGGCACGCGTGGTAAATTTAAAAGAGCTGAAACCGGATTTAACCATTGCACAGCTGAAAAATGCACTGATTCAGGCCATGGAAATCGTTTATCAATGTGAAATTGAGGAGATTGATGAATTTGACCTGGATGAAATAGAAATCGCAGCCCATTCTTTAAAATTTGGCTCGGACCAGTTCCGGCTCGGGCGCCGCATTCCGTTCACATGGGAAGTGGAACAGCGCTTTGACTGGGGCGGAATAGAACTGCAGTGCGAAGTGGAAAGCGGTCAGATAAAAAATGCGCTGATTTATTCCGATGCGCTGGACAATGGTCTGATAGAAGCTATGGCTTCTGCTTTGCAAAATTGTGCGTTTGGCTCAAAACCTATGACAGAACGGCTGCAGCAATTGTCGCAATCGTGGGGAATGCGGCAGGAACTGCTTGATGTATGCCGTTATTTGCAGGAACTGAATGTGTAATACAGATAAATTTATGATATAAAAATGTGATAGAACGTGAATTATTTGAAGCCGCTGAGAAAGGCAATTGCTGATTTCAGCGGCTTTTTAAGAAATAACAGTTTCATTGAAGGGAAAGTGGTACCATGCAATATGATTTGATTGTAATTGGAGGCGGCCCGGGCGGATATGTGGCAGCCATTCGCGCCAGTCAGCTGGGTATGAAAACAGCACTGGTAGAAAAAAGAGAATTGGGCGGTACCTGCTTAAACAGAGGCTGTGTGCCGACAAAAACATTGATGCATACCGCCAATATGTATAGAGAAGCCGGTGAAAGTGAAACCTTGGGACTGCATTTTGGTGAACGCAGCTATGACTTTGCTCAGATTCATGAGCGTAAAAATACTGTGACTGCGCAGCTCAGAGATGGTATTGCACAATTGCTCAAAGCCAATCAAGTAGATGTATATCAGGCAGCAGGGCAGATTGTCGATGCGCATACTGTACAGGCCGGGGAAAACACTCTGACTGCACAGTATATTTTAATCGCAGCAGGGTCTGTACCGGCAGTGCCGCCAATTAGCGGTGCCGATTTGCCGGGTGTAGTAACCAGTGATGCCATGCTGGAAGCACAGGGTGTAGATTGCGACAACCTGCTGATTATCGGCGGCGGTGTAATTGGTGTAGAAATGGCATCTATCTATGCATCTTTGGGCAAACAGGTAACCATTGTAGAAGCAGCAGAGCGCATTCTGCCGCCGCTGGACAGAGAGATTTCTCAAAATTTGTCCATGATTCTGAAAAAACGCGGTGTAGAAATTTATACATCGGCGCTTGTTTCTGCCATCAGCCAGACAGAAAACGGCTTAGCTTGTCACTTTACCGATAAAAAAGGCGAACAGACAAAAGAAGCAGATGTGGTGCTGATGAGTGTGGGCCGCAGACCATGCACAGCCGGGCTGTTTGCGGAAGACTTTGCAGTAGATTTAACAGAACGAGGATTTATCGCTGTTGATGACAAATTTGCCACATCAGTGCCGAATATTTATGCAGTAGGTGATGTAATTGGCCGTATACAGCTGGCACATGCAGCAGAGGCGCAGGGCATGGCAGCGGTAGAATACATGAGCGGTATGAATGAAGCAACTGTTAATTACGATTTGGTGCCATCCTGTGTATATACCACACCGGAAATCGCATCTGTGGGAATTACAGCTGATGAAGCCAAAAAAGCAGGTAGAGAGGTGCTTACCGGCAAATATGTGATGAACGGCAATGCTAAAACATTGATTGAACAGCAGGACAGAGGCTTTATCAAAGTGGTATTTGACAAAGAAACACAAAGTCTGATTGGAGCACAGCTTATGTGCGCCCGTGCCACAGATCTGATTAGTGAGCTGGTGACAGCGGTATCTTTGGGGCTTACAAGGGAGCAGCTGGCCCGTACCATGCGTCCGCATCCAACTTTCTGCGAAGGTATTACCGAAGCAGTGGGAGCTGCAGCAGGCCATAGCATTCATACAGCCCCAAGCAGAAAGTAAACCATTAAAGACGCTCTACATTTTAATCCGTGTAGTGGATGATTACAATTCGCTGCACGGATGTTTTTGCAGGATTTTTTCACGCTTTTGTAGAACTTTTCTGCAGGTATGTCTGATACAGCAAGGTGGGGAAATGATGGCAGGAAAGAAATATTATGCGGTAAAGGTCGGGCGTGAGACCGGTATTTTTACCAGCTGGGATGTTTGCAAAGCGCAGGTGCAGGGCTATTCAGGCGCGGTACATAAAGGGTTTGCCACCCTTGAAGAGGCGCAGGCATTTTTATCCGGTACAGGGGATCGTATTGTATGCGAAGCAGCGGATGCAGCGCAGGATTTTACACAATTGCCTGATGGTGAAATGGCT
>JAGARS010000137.1 GCA_017622155.1 Peptococcaceae bacterium | reverse complement strand
CGTCCAGGCACAGAAAAGCTTTGTGCTGATTTGTTTCGTAACTGTACAGCCTTGTTTGCTGTGAATTTACCTGACACATTGACAGAAATTGATGACAGAGCTTTTCAAAATTGTCGTAAATTAAAACAGTTACACATTCCGGAGCAGGTGTGTCGGATTGGAGACAGGGCCTTTGACGAATGCACCGGTTTGTCAATACAGCTGGACAGCACAGATGCAGTAATAGGGCGGCAATGCTTTATGCCCGGCACAAAGATACGCGTGCAACAGCTGCATCCTGCCAAACTGCCGGCTAATGTGCGTGACAGTGCAATTATTGCATTTGCCGACGATGTATGTGAAGAACGTGTACAGAACGGCGCATTTTTGCAAGCGGTATATCAGTATATTCAGAACAGACGCAGACAGTACTATCCTTTGGCTATGAAACATTGGAATCTCATGCAGATTATGATACAGGAGCAAATGATTCCAATAGACGATCTGGATGAAATTCTGGATACGGTTCTTATAGAAGGGCAGGCTGATCATGCAGCTGCACTCATGCGCTATAAACAAAAGCTGACCGAAGCAGAAGAAACGGATCTTTTTGCCGATTCTTGGGACGATCTGTCACTGGATTGGGATATTGCAGCTCCGGAAAAAACAGCAGGACAGATGGAGGAAGAGTGGGGCTTGAAGGAAAATGCCGATCATACTTATACATTGATGCGGTATTATGGGAATGATTTAGATATTACGGTACCGGCTCGCATTGCCGATAAAGTAATCACTGCCATTGGACCATACGCATTGAGCACTGTACGGTATGGCATCAAATATGAACGGGCTGCACATCTTGCACAAATTAGAAGTGTAACCGTTCAGGATGGCATTACCCGCATCGGCAATAATGCTTTTGATGGCTGCAAAGCACTTGTCAGCGTTACATTGCCGCAGAGTATAGAACGAATCGAGAAAGATGCGTTTGCCGGGTGTCAGTGGAAACCTTGAAAATGAGATAATATCAAAAAATATCTGAATAAATTGATAAAAAAGAATTCCTTGTACGCTTGTCAAGGAATTCTTTTTTATGTCGTGTATGTTACATAATCGGCTGGTTGTTGATTGTAAGACGGAAGGTTAGACCCAGCTTTTCGGCAGCTTTGCGGCACAGTACCATGCGTTCCAGAAATATTTCAAAGTAATCCATGACAGCGCAGGTAGTGGTATCAATCTCTAGGTTTAGTTCAATATGGCTGTCTTTTTCTACAAACAAATCGGAGCGCTTTACAGAATAATTTACACGGTCGTGGATATCAAATGTAGCAAAGTCCTGGTTGCGTACACGTGTATAACGCACATCGGATTTGTCTGCAAGAATCAATGCTGCAGTAATATGGTCAACAGGGAAGGCAGTGCCTTCGTCATGATTGCCGATTGCAGTGATGATAATGGCAATATCTTCCGGGTCAGCCTGCATTTGTTTTAGTAAATCAAATGCGAGTAAGGCGCTGTTTTGTGCATGGTCATAACGATTTATCATATTGCCGATGTCATGCATATAAGCCGCTATACATGCCAGTTCGGCATCACGTTTTGGATACTCCAGTTTTGTAAGAATTTCGTTTGATAATTCCGCTACGCGCATGACATGAGGAAAACTGTGTTCTGTGTAGCCCATAGACAGTAATACGTTATCGGATTGTTCTATATAGGTACTGATTTCTTTTGAATGCAATACTTGTTCAAAGGTAATTTTCATATTTGTATCAGCCTTTTCTATTTAAAATTTGTTATGATTATAGTGTATACAATAAATGCTCTTTGTATGAAAATTTCCGCATAAGAAACAAAACTCCTGCCTACATGAAAAATTTTTCATGCACAAGCAGGAGTTTTGTTTTTTATCTGGAATTATATAACATTTATGATAGATTCAAAAGTGAATGGAATTTCGTGATTAAAAACGGAAATCCCGTTGTCCTTCGGCAATTTTCTGCAGATTTTCAGCACACAGTTTCTGTTTTACAGGGTCGCTGACTTTTGGAAGCTGTTCAGCAAGCACTTTCTCACCAATGGCTTTGGTTTCCGGAGAAGCATAGTCTTCCAGATATTCTTTTAATGTCATCAATGCGTTTGGATGGCAGAAATTATGAATTTCCCCTGTTTTGGCGAATTGCATAAAGCGGTCACCGGTACGGCCGGCACGATAACATGCAGTACAGAAGCTTGGCACATATCCGATTTCCAGGAGCCATTTCATCACTTCATCCAGTGTACGGGTATCGCTTACATCGAACTGATTGGTATCGGTAGGCCGTTCTTCTTCGGTATAGCCGCCAACACTGGTACGAGAACCGCCGGAAATCTGGGATACACCCAAATTTAACACACGTTCGCGTGTTTTTTGTGATTCACGGGTGGATACAATCATGCCGGTGTATGGTACAGCGATGCGCAAAATAGCAACAATCTTCTCAAAAATTTCATCCGGGATTGCATTGGTAAAGGTGCTTGGGTCAATATCATCTGCAGGGCAGATACGCGGTACGCTAATTGTGTGTGGACCTACACCGAATGCTGCCTCAAGATGTTCGGCATGCATCAGAATCCCTACCAGTTCATAGCGGTACAGCTCAAGCCCAAACAACACACCTAAGCCTACATCATCAATGCCGCCTTGCATAGCACGGTCCATTGCTTCCGTATGATATGCATAGTCAGATTTAGGGCCAAATGGATGCAGTTTTTCGTAGCTTTCTTTGTTGTATGTTTCCTGGAACAGAATATACGTACCAATACCGGCTTCTTTCAGCTTTTTGTAATTTTCTACAGTGGTTGCCGCAATATTTACGTTGACACGACGGATATCTCCGTTTTTATGTTTTACACTGTACACGGCATCAATGCAATCCAGAATATACTCGATTGGATTGTGTACCGGGTCTTCACCGGCTTCTAAAGCAAGGCGTTTATGTCCCATGTCCTGTAATGCAATAACTTCCTGAATCACTTCTTCACGAGTCAGTTTTTTGCGTTTGATGTGCTTGTTCGGACCATGATATGGACAGTATACACATCCGTTGATGCAGTAGTTGGAAAGATACAATGGTGCAAACATAACGATACGGTCACCGTAAATCTGCTGTTTGATTTTCTTTGCCAGCGTATACATTTTGTCATTTAATTCCGGAATGTCGCATTCCAATAATACTGCAGCTTCTCTGTGTGTGAGGCCTTTGCAGTCTGTAGCGCGTTCAATCAGACTGTTAATCAGTTCATAGTTGCTTTTGTTCGCTTCTGCATAGGCGATGGAATCTAAAATTTCCTGATGGTCGATAAATTCTGTTGCAATCATAGAGTTTGGATTATACATATTGCGTTCCCCCTAAAGTGTGTGGCTATTGATGATAGGCAGTATAGATACTGTGGCCCAGATCCGTACCTACAGTACGACCTTCTGCCTCAACTAAAGCCGTGATTTTGTTGTAATAGTCGGTCATAGAATCCCGGTGATTGAGTTTCCCGGGGTAAATCTGGTATAAGCTGCGTGTTGTCTCCGGACTGACATTTGGCATGATTACATTGGCTCCGGCTCTTAGTGCCAGTTCTCTGCCTTCAGGATGCAGAGATACAAGGGCAGTAGTAGCCGGTAGCATCATCCAAGGCATATAGATGCGGGCTGCCGCCATCATTTTCAGTGTCATGGAGATACTGCCAGTATTGCCAAAGTGCAGCGGTGTCTGTGCATGGGGAATGAATGGACCCATGCCGCACATTTCAACTTCCATTTCTTTCATCAGTTCCAGGTCGCGGGCGAGGATATCTACTGTTTGTCCGGGCAGACCAATCATGCATCCGCTTCCCAATTGATACCCAAGCTCTTTGAGCCAATGCTGACATTGAAGGCGTTCATACAGGGTGTGCCCAGGCCGAATAGATTTGTATAAAGCCGGGTCGGCAGTTTCATGCTTGATTAGATAACGGTCTGCACCGGCTTTCCGCCAAAGCTGGTACACTTCATAACTGCGTTCTCCGCAGGAAAGCGTAACAGCTGCACCCATTTGTTTGATTTCTGTTGTCAGTTCTGCAATGGTTTCCGGTGCAATTTTCATATCTTCTCCGCACTGCAGTACCAATGTATGATAACCGGTATCAACTGCAGCCTGTGCAGTTTCCAGAATGATTTCCGGGCTTAAGCGATACCGTTCTATTTCACGGTTATCTGCGCGTAATCCGCAATAAGCACAATGCTGTTTGCAGTAGCTGGAGAATTCAATGATGCCGCGTAAATGTACTGCATTGCCAACTGTGTTTTGCCGCACAGTGTCTGCGGCTGCCATTAGCTGTGGAATCTGTTCATCGGGCAAAGAAAGAAGCTGGACAAGTTCTTCGTGAGTCAGTTCAGGTGTTGTGATTGCTTTTTCTAATAAGGCTTCCGTGGATAATTTATACATTGTCCGGTTCCTCCGGAATGGCATAACTGCTCAAAGCAGATCGTACAAGAATCCCTTTGATGCTGCCTAATTTACCGGTTAAGGCACCAATTTCGTCATTGCTGCCTTCAATGATAACGACAATCACGTTGACTGAACCATGATGCGGAATTCCCATGCGCCCCATAATCAGATGACCGTACTGACTAAGCAATTCATTCAGCGCTGCAACCTGGTTTTTATCTTCGACAATAATACCGATAAAACCAATTCGTTTTTCCATCTCATCGACTCCTTTGAAATAAAATACATGTGTAAATGGTGGGAACGACAAAACCCCGTATTCCAAACGGAACACGGGGCGCGTATAAACTGTTAAAGGATACGGAACTTATCGGTACATGAATACAATGCATAATTAGCATTGCGTATAATGTAATCTAAAAAGTTCTGTATTATTTTCCGTTCCCCGTTCCTCAGGTATCCCCTTGGTATTGGACTGGTCACATGTGGTTTTATGCGGTTAGCACATTTGTCTGTTTGCCGGAGCCCGCAGGCCAATCTGCTAACTATCTGTAGTATACCCGTTTTGTGTATATTTGTAAACCAAAAGAAGGGAGAATACATAATAATGTTTGTTAATAGAAAAAGCATTTTTTTTCGTGATGATTGTCACATTACGAAAAAAACACATCAAAATATGTGTCAATATCCACAATCATATAGAATGGTATTGCTGGCAATGGTATGCATCATGGTACTGATGCTGGCAGATTTCAGCGGTATATTGCAGCGATATATACAAAGTAAGCAGAATATTATATTAGAAGGGGCATCTGAAAAACAGGCAGCTTTGTCAGGTGTGGTAACAGAGAGCAAAAAAGGGCAGAGTTATTTTTTTGTACAGACAGAAGAGGATGTGTTATTATATGTGACTATCCCTTATGAATATTATGATGCTGAAAACGGAGTGTGCACGACATGGTATCCTGCCGGTACGACACTTTATATAGAGGGCAGCATATCTTTACCGGATCATGCGCGCAATCCGGGCGGCTTTGATGAGGCTCTATGGCTTAGCAGTAAAAAAACAGGGCTTGTGATGAACGCAGAACGAATACGTGTGTTGGCAGAACCGGCTGGCATTTGGCAGATTGTGTACCGGCTGCACGAAGGCATGGAGCATGTTTTGTATCACGAGCTCTCTAAAGAGCAGGCAGATTTATCCATGGCACTTTTAACCGGAGCGAAGCACAGGATGCAGGATGATTTTTATACCATGACGAAAAGTATGGGGATTGCACATATTTTTGCCGTGTCAGGGCTTCATGTAGGTGTGATTGGGTCTGTGGCAATAGGGATATTTCATTCACTGGGCTGGATGCGGTCACGTATTTCTATAGCAGCTCTTGCTGTCGGTTTGAGCGTATACTGTATGTTAGCTGGACTGCCTGCTTCAGCTTTGCGTGCAGCGGGTATGATTCTGCTGTCAGCCTTAGCTGCAATGTGGTATCGACCGCCAAATGCTATGAATTATCTCGCATTTCTTGCTATGGTGCTTTTGCTTGACAATCCGTTTCTTTTATGGAATGCAGGTTTTCAGCTATCTTTTGGTGTAACCTTGTCGCTTTTGTTATTTGTTAAGCCAATACAGAAAAAGCTTTCGTTTATCCGTTTGGATAAGCTGCGCAGCAGTATAGCGGTTGTTTTGGCTGCATATCTCGGCAGTGTGCCGCTTACAGCATGGCATTTTTATACCTTTTCTCCGATCTCTCCGGTGTTTAACTTTATATTGGTGCCTTTGGTGACAGCAGCAGTGCCTTTGCTTTTGGCAGGTTTATTTTTGAGTGCGGTTTTGCCTATAGGTACAGGGCTGTTTTTTGCACCTGCAAAAGCCATATTGTGGACGTTAGCAGAAGGAACCGAATTTTTGTACACCGTTAT
>JAGARS010000136.1 GCA_017622155.1 Peptococcaceae bacterium | reverse complement strand
GGGGTGGCAAGATTTGAACTTACGAATGCGGGAGTCAAAGTCCCGTGCCTTACCGCTTGGCTACACCCCATTGCAGGTTACTGGCTGAACGCCCCTACTAAAAGTTAAAACAGGGTGGATGATGGGGATCGAACCCACGAATGCCGGAGCCACAATCCGGTGTGTTAGCCACTTCACCACATCCACCATATTCAAGAAACCATGTGCCAGGAGGGACTCGAACCCCCGACCCTCGGCTTAGAAGGCCGATGCTCTATCCAGCTGAGCTACTGGCACATATTGGAGCGGGTGATGGGAATCGAACCCACGTAGCTGGCTTGGAAGGCCAGAACTCTACCATTGAGCTACACCCGCAACACCACAACTGTGTCACAAAAAAAGAAGTATCGGGGTGGAGGGATTCGAACCCCCGGCCCCATGGTCCCAAACCACGTACTCTACCAAACTGAGCCACACCCCGTTACTAACTGTCTTAGCGACGAAAATTATTTTAACAGATTATCTTACGTTTGGCAAGTCTTTTTTTCATATTTTCCAAAAAATTTTTCATTTTTTTCTTCCGGCTTCTCGAAAGGCAGTGTCAACACGCCCCACGACGCATTTCGCATCAGTATATTTCCTTCACTCATAGAGCCGGGATTAATGAGTGTCACATCTCCCGGTTCATATACAGCAATATGGGTATGCCCGTATAATACAAAATCTACATCTAGCTCAAGCCCTCGATAATAAATAGACTGCAAGTTTTGTTTTACCTGATACCTGTGTCCATGGCAAACGAGCAGACGCCAGTCGCCAAGCGACACAATCTGTTCTTCTGCACCATCAGCGCCATAATCGCAATTTCCCCGCACAATATAGGATGGCACATCTAAAACGTTTGCAATGGCTGTACCGTCTTTTGCATAATCACCTAAGAAAACAAAATGTGTGATATTTTCTTCTTTTTCAATTTCCTCTAATGCTTTCTGCCAGTTACCGTGTGTATCGCTTACAATCGCAATCTTATACCATTCCATTTATATCACCTTACACTTCCTGCTGCAGTTGTCGAATAATTTCCACCGCTTTTCCGTTCGCCATGCCGCGGTGACTGATAGCATTTTTCTCTTCCATTGTAAGCTGTGCAAACGTTTTATCTAATTCTGCTACATAAAACAGCGGATCATAGCCAAAACCGCCTTCGCCCTGCAATGCACGCAGCAATGTTCCACGGCAAAAACCTTCTACAGTATATTCTCTGCCATCAGGCAATACCATAGCAATGGCACAAAAAAACTGCGCCCCTCGGTTTTCGTCCGGCACATCTTTCATCAGCTCCAGTACTTTGGCATTGTTCGCTGCATCATCGTGACCTTCTCCGGCAAATCGTGCAGAATAAATACCCGGCGTACCATCCAATGCATCTACCATCAGACCGGAATCATCGGCTAGTGCAGGTTTGCCTGTGGCATTACATACTGCGCGTGCTTTTTTCAATGCATTTTCCGCAAACGTAGTGCCATCTTCTACAATATCACCAATTTGCGGATACTCTTTCATAGAATGCACTTGAATGCCCATACCATCCAGCAAGTGTTGAAATTCTGCAATTTTTCCTTTATTACCGCTTGCCAAAATCAATTCTTGAATCATAACCGTTCTCCTTAGATTACACTATTTCATCAAAAGCAGAACCACAAACTGCCCCTATGCTCATTTTTACGACTGCAATACATATTTTTTGCCGGAAGCACTCATATACAGCTTGCCATCATAATACGCTTCAGCCTCTCGACGAATTTGATGCTGGTTATGTTCCGGAAAAAAATGTGTCAGAATCAGATTTTGTGCACCGCTGTTTTGCGCCAGTGCAGCTGACTGACGTGCTGTCATGTGTACATCGCCGCGTTCTTCCAATTCATACTCTTTTAATGACGCCTCTGCCAGTATATATCTGCTGTCGCTGCAAGCTGTAACAAGCTCCGGATGCCAGCCTGTATCAGCAGTGTAAGTCAAAACCTTTTCTCCACCAACATACAGCTGCATCCCATAGGTTGGCAGCTGATGCTGTACCGAAAAAAAAGCCAGCTGAAACAGATTATAGTCATTCACAGCAGTTTTCGCCTCGCTCAAGTCCACCACGATAAATACATCATCCCAAGCCTTTATCTCCGCCGTCAGATGTTCCGGACCTTCCGGCAGATACAAAATCACCGGTTCGGTACGCAGCCCTTCTTTCATTTGATACTTTAGCGCCTGGCGCATGCAGTATAAATCCGCATAATGATCATGGTGTAAATGACTTATCACCACCATGCCCAATTTAGAGATATCTGTATATTTCAAAGCTTTGCTAAACGCACCATTCCCACACTCAAGCAATAACTGATATCCGTTGATATCCAGCAAATATCCGCTGCACGCGCTATTAGCAGGCGCATATGCTCCGTAATTTCCCAGTACCGTCAATTCTACCACTGTGACGACCTCCTAATCGACCATATCTTTCCAGTATAGAATAGTATACAGGATTTTCTGTAAATTGTATAGCGGTTTATTTTGTCGTTTTTTGTAAGACTTCATTGTATTTTATATTTTCATTGCAACAAACGCCAACAAATATATGTATAACTCTTGCGCAATGCAGGAAAAAACGGTAAACTAAAAGAAGTTCCACTATTATGGAACTCCCTAACTCGAATCATTATTTCTGGAGGTATCTGATATGAAAGTAACCGTTAACTGGAACGAACGTATGACATTTGAAGCAAATACCGAATCCGGCCACTCCGTAAAAATGGATGCCGGGCAGCCTGCCGGTGATAACTGCGCTCCACGCCCAACTGAACTCTTATTGTGCGGTGTAGGTGCATGTTCTTCTATGGATATTGTAGAAACTATGAAAGAACGCGGACAGCAGCTGGATTCTCTGAAAGTAGAAGTACGTGGTGAACGTCCAAGTGAATACCCTATGCCATTTACGGACTTATATCTGCACTATATCGTAGAAGGCAATATCGACCCTGCTATTCTGAAAGCATGTCTGCAGGAATCTATGAATCTGTACTGCGCAGCCGCTTTATCTTTAAAAGCAATGAAACATGTAACATATGAACTGAACGGCATCACATACAAGCTGTACGAATAATTCTGATTATTGGTACAACATAGTAAAACCCACTTATATCATTTGTCTTTCCGGCTACGGCCAGGCAGTCAAATATATAAGTGGGTTTTACTTTTTATGACGGATTCCTGCCTCACTGCAGTTTAGACATGTCCACTCGCATCATAGAAATCACCGCAGTCGCACCGATGCAGACACAGGCATATAAGCTGCCTTCATCGGGCAATATCAGCCCTCGCCACACAGCTAAATATATTACAAATCGCACCAGATTGCCGATGATATCATAAATATCAAGATTTTGCCCGCTCTCTTTGGCTTTTTGCGCAGTTCTTCTCCCACTGTACTTGTCTCAATGGGAATCGAAATAATGCTGCTAAAGAACAGCAGCGCATATATAAAAGAAACTTCTCCAGTTGCCCGATATATCATATATGTCAAAGCGCCTTCCAAGGAAGCCGTCAAAATATAACTGAACACTAACATCTTGTCTTCCCTCCATTATTCTTATAGTTTATCATAATAAAATATTCTTTTCATTAAAAGTTTGCAAAAAATTGTTTCCTTTGTTATACTTGAACTATCAAATATAGAAACAAGTACCGATTGTTCCTTAAAAGGAGGCGTAAATAATATGGTAATTACAGGCGAAACAGGTATCAAAGAATGCGTACAGAAATATCCAAAAACAGCTGCTGTATTCATGGAATTCGGCATGGGCTGTCTGGGTTGTGCTGCTGCACACTTTGAAAATATCGAACAGGGTGCTGTAGTACACGGTATCGATGTACCAGCTTTACTGGAAGCATTAAATAAAGCTGTTGAACAGGCATAAGCCTGAAACAAATGAAGACCTCTTGCATCCCGCAGGAGGTCTTTCTTTTTTATGCTTTGTTTCCTTAACAACAGCATTCAGCTTACGACAAAAGTTCGTCCAATTTCTGCTGAATCCGTTCCTGCACCAATGCTGCAATCTGCACTGTTTTTAAATCTTTAAATTCCTCATAATAAATAGGCGGTAAAAAATGCACCTGCGCTGTTACCGGCGCCAACTGCCAGCTGTTGAAGGCTTTATAGGTATCTACCAGTACTACCGGCACAATCGGCATCTGAGAATTTACTGCAATTTTAAAACACCCGGCCTTAAAATCAATCAATGTATTTTTCTTTTCTTTGGTATATCCCGATTCCGGAAAAAGAATATAGCGTCTGCCGGCAGCCACTTCGTCGGTAATGGTTTTGATGACACCCACAGCTTTACGCGGATTATTCAACTCCAGCCGTTTACCTCTCATCAGCTCAATAATTTCATTAATAAAAATAATATGCGACTTTGCTTCGTCCATTACTGCCGTACAAGGTGTCTCATGCGTAGCAATTACTGCAAAGGCATCCAATTTACCTTGATGATTTGGGCACATCAAATAACCGCCTTCCTGCGGCAAATGCTCTGCGCCATAACTCTCTACACGAATATGTCCTGTGCGCAGCAGCTCATTTGTAATATATTTTAGACATTGATAACTTTCTTCTTCCGAATAAGGATTCCGCTCCGCCAGTTTGCGCATTCTAGATAAAATTCCCGGAAAGCGAAACAGATTCCGCCCAATTGTATAAAAAAATCTCCACATAATTTACCTCTTGTCTTTACACTATCACAATTTTATCAAATTTATTACAACATTATACTACAAAAATTTTTGAAAAGCTATCCCGTCTACAAAAATACCCATAGGAATTTGTAATCCTACGGGCATTTCTATAAGCTAATTATAGTACTATCTATCTATTTATTCGCACTGTAATGCAGTAATCGCAATCATATCCACAACATCCTGCACGCTGCAGCCGCGGGATAAATCGTTCACCGGTTTTGCCATCCCCTGCAGGATTGGCCCGATTGCGTCAGCGCCTGCAAAACGCTGCACCAGTTTATAGCCGATATTGCCAG